>CAZMAK010000022.1:0-26453 GCA_964564245.1 uncultured Ectothiorhodospiraceae bacterium
AAATTCCTGCACAACGGCATGAACGAGAACAGCGACTATACCAACCATCTCGCCGGCGAGACCAGTCCCTATCTGCAGCAACATGCGCATAATCCGGTGGACTGGTATCCATGGGGGCCTGTCGCGCTGGACAAGGCCCGCCGCGAGCGCAAGCCGATCCTGCTGTCGGTCGGTTATTCGGCCTGCCACTGGTGCCACGTGATGGCGCATGAGTCGTTCGAGGACGAAGACACCGCCAGCCTGATGAATGCGCTGTTCGTCAACATCAAGGTTGACCGCGAGGAGCGGCCCGATATCGACCGTATCTACCAGGGTGCACACTCCATGCTGACCCGGCGCCCGGGGGGCTGGCCGCTGACCGTGTTCCTGACGCCGGATGACCAGGTGCCGTTCTTTGCCGGCACCTATTTTCCGGATACCCCGCGCCACGGCCTGCCCGCGTTCCGCGACCTGCTGCAGCGGGTGCATGACTTCCAGCGCGACCACGATGCGGAGATCCGCGACCAGAACCAGCGCCTGCTGGACGCCCTGCAGCAGATGAACCGCGCCCGGGCGGCCGACTCGCTCGACAGCCTGCCACTGGACACCGCACGCCAGTTACTGGAGCAGGGCTTCGACCGCAGCGAAGGCGGCTTCGGCCACGCACCGAAGTTTCCACATCCGACCAATCTGGAACGCCTGCTGCGGCACTGGGCCGCCACGGCAACCGCCACCGACGGCCAGCCGGACCGGCGGGCACTGCACATGGTGACCTTCACGCTGGAGAAAATGGCACACGGCGGCCTGTTCGACCAGCTCGGCGGCGGTTTCTGCCGCTACTCGGTCGACGACCAGTGGATGATTCCGCACTTCGAGAAGATGCTCTACGACAACGGCCCGCTGCTGGCGCTGTACGCCGAGGCATGGGCTGCAACCGGCAACGCCGTGTTCGAGCGCACCTGCCGTGCCACCGCCGGCTGGGTCATGCGTGAAATGCAGGCGCCGGAGGGCGGCTATTATTCCAGCCTGGACGCCGACTCCGAGGGCGAGGAAGGGAAGTTCTATGTCTGGACACCGGAGCAGGTACGAGCGCTGCTGGATGCGGATGAATACCGGCTGGTCGCTCATCGCTACGGCCTCGACCGCGCGCCCAATTTCGAGGGGCACTGGCACCTGCACGTGTACCGCACCGTGGCGCAACTGGCGCAGGAATCCGGGCAGGACGAGGCCACCCTGCGGCACACCCTGGCGCGGGCGCAGGAAAAGCTGTTGCAGGCGCGCGCGCAGCGCGTGCGGCCGGGCCGCGACGAAAAGATCCTGACCTCATGGAATGCGCTGATGATCCGCGGCATGGCCATTGCCGCACGTCACCTCGGCGAAGCGGCCTGGCAGGATTCGGCCCGGCGCGCGCTGGATTTCATTCGCGGCACGCTGTGGCGCGACGGCCGCCTGCTCGCCACCTGCAAGGACGGTCACGCCCATTTGCAGGCCTATCTCGATGATTATGTGTACCTGATCGATGCGCTGCTGGAACTGCTGCAACTACGCTGGCACAGCGCAGACCTGGACTTTGCCGTCGAGCTGGCCGAGGTGGTGCTGGCCCGGTTCAGCGACCCGGCCGGCGGCTTTTACTTCACCGCCGACGACCACGAAACCCTGATCCAGCGTACCCGGCCGGACTTCGACGACGCCATGCCGTCCGGCAACGGCATTGCCGCACGGGTATTCGGCCGCCTCGGTCACTTGCTTGGCGAGCCGCGCTACCTGGCGGCCGCCGAGCAAACCCTGAAAAGCACCTGGCAGGGTATCCAGTCCATGCCGCACGGCCATACCAGCCTGCTGGTGGCACTGGAAGAATCGCTGTTTCCGTTCCAGACCGTTATCATCCGCGGCAGTCCGGTACCACTGGCCGACTGGCACGCCGTGGCCGCGCGGCCCTATGCACCGGCGCGGCTGACACTCGCTATCCCGGATGATGCAACCGGTCTGCCGGGGCAGCTGGCGCAGCGCGAGGCACATGATCACTGTGTTGCCTATATCTGTACGGGTACGCAGTGCGGGACGCCGGTGACCAGCGTGCCGCAGTTGCAGGCACGACTGGGAACTGCCGCCTTGACTGAAACACAGGAGCAGCAACCATGAGCGACACCATTCAGCACCTGCAACTACCGGGTGCACAGCTCGAACGGATCGAACGGGACGGTGAAGACCGTATCACCCTGCACTTTTCCCGGGTCCAGCTGGTACAGGAGATGGAAGGTGCCTTCGAAAACTCGCTCTGGACCCAGGCCGTCCGGCTGACCCTGCACGACATCGAGCTCGAGGGGGAACTGCCTGCCTGCCCCTGCGAGCTGCAGGGCGGCGACCTGACGAACAATATCTATACCTGGCGTAACCAGGTTCCGCTGCCGATCGGCTGGCGCGGCGATGTCGGCTGCAAGCTGACCGTGGCCGGCACGGATGCCGTCTTCAGCATCCGGGCCAACCGGATGTCACTGGAACAGATTGATTATCCACGCTATATCAAGCATATAAAGAAGGGAGAGGTGTAGCGGGCAGGCAAGGAACACATCCCTGTGTCCACATCCCTGTTGACAGAGACCTTACTGCACAAGCGACGCAAAGGCATTACTACAGGTGTACTAGTACATACCGGCTAGTCGCCGGAGTACCACTGCTGTCCCAGCAACTCTCCCCTCGCCGAGGAGTAGCATGCGCCATGCGCGCCAGGATCGAGGGCCGGCAAAGTAATCCCGGTACGCGCGGCACGCCCGACGGCTCCCGTCTTCCCTGGAAGCATTCCAGACAGCGCAGTCCACCCTGTCCGGACAAGCAGGAAGCGATCACGGATTGCCGGTTGCCTCGCCGCATCACGAGGCGGTAACCTGCATAGGGATAAGTAGAAGGATCATGACAAGGGACGGGAATTGCATTGAAGGAGCGTTTGAACGTACTGATCGCGGATGATCACGGCCTGGTTCGAGACGGCCTGAAACTGGCACTGTCCGGCCTGCCGGACCTGGATCAGACTCACGAGGCGGCCAGTGCCGACGAGGTACGCGTCCAGCTGGCGGCACACCCCGACATCAACCTCATCATCCTCGACCTGCAGATGCCGGGGGTCAACGACCTGGACCTGCTCACCAGCCTGTGCAACACGTACCCCGACATCCCGGTCGTCGTGTTGTCCGCCACCGAACAGCGGCACACCATGCAGCGCGCCATCGAGTACGGAGCCGCCGGCTTCATCCCGAAGTGCTGCGCCAACAATGTGCTGGTCAGCGCACTGGGCCTGGTGCTTTCCGGCGGGGTCTATATCCCGGCCGAGATGTTCGGGGACACGGGCGATTATCGCATCCCTGACGGTGAAGGCACCGGTACCGACGGCCACCTCACGCCGGGCACCGCCAGGCACGGCGGCTTCACCGACCGGCAGATAGACGTGATCCGCCTGCTGGTGGACGGACACACCAACAAGACGATTGCCCGCGAACTGGGCCTGTCCGAGCATACCGTGAAGATTCACCTGTCGGCGATCTTCAAGGCGCTCGGGGTAAGCAATCGTACCGAGGCGGCAATTGCCTGCCGCAAGCTGGCACAGCTGAAGTCTGAATAACAAACATTGAAACGACAACCGTGCAGCAGACCGGCCGGTGTGCAACCGGGACAGAACCTCTCGCATGCAGTGGCACCACAGTTACCCGGCGAACAAAAAAGGCAGAAGCCGGCATGCAGTGCGGTATGCACGATGATTAGCGCATGTCAGGGCATGGTGAGCCGGCTTTCACGCAGTCCTGTGCCGCATGAAGAGATTACGGACCCTGCCGGACACGAGATCAACCATAACAGGAATCGCTCCGGAAGAATCATGAGACTGTGGAGGACAGATATGCGTTCCCCGGCAAAACCCATCCAGTACAACCTGCCCTTCCTGCCGCTTGCTGCCGCGGCGGGTCTGCTCTGGGCAACCAGCGGCGCGGCTGCCACGCCGGTCATCACCCCGCTCGATACCGAGCAGGATATCATTGGTGATATCGACACCGTCATCTCGGCCACGCGCATCCGCCAGCCACTGACCGAGTCACCCTCCTCGGTCACCATCATCGACCGTGACATGATCGAAACCTCCGGTGCGGTCGAGGTCGCCGACGTGTTGCGACTGGTGCCCGGTATCCAGGTCGCCTATCCGCAGGGTAACCAGATGGCGGTTGCCTACCACGGCTTTGCCGACGCCTTCCCGCGCAGCATGCAGGTGCTGGTGGACGGCCGTTCCATCTACCAGCCGTCGTTTGCCGATGTCGACTGGGTGATGCTGGGTATCACGCTGGAAGACATCGAGCGTATCGAGGTGGTACGTGGCCCCGACAGCCCGCTGTATGGCTCCAACGCCGTTGCCGGCGTGATCAACATCATCACCCGCCTGCCCTGGCAGGATCGGGGCACGACGGCACGCATCACCGCCGGGGACCTGCACACGCGCTACGGCATGCTCAGGCACAGCGACACCATCGGCAAACTGGATTATCGCGTCACCCTGAACTACCAGAAGAACACCGGTTTCCCGGGCGATCTCAACTCGACCAACGACGGCCGCAAGCTGGCCGGTGCCAGCCTGCGCGGGCTCTGGCACCCGCGTGCGAGTGACGAGGTCGACCTGCAGCTTGGCGTCTCCGACGGGAAACTGGGCGGCGGCGCCGAGCCACAGCAGGATCCGCTACCGCACAACAAGCAGGTCAGCAGCAGTTACGAATTCATCAGCTGGCGGCGCGCGCTGGAAGATGCCGCCGACCTGCGCCTGCAGTTCTACCACAATGCCTACGATTCCAGCGACCATTACCACGACCTGCTGTCGAACGCCTGGGGCATCCCGCCATCCGCCATACCGGTGGTGATCCCCGGCCAGTCTGACCAGCCGGCCGGCTTCGGCCTGTTTGACTACCGGGGCGAACGCTATGACCTGGAAGCCCAGTACACCTCGCCACAAAGCGGCCGGCTGCGCACCGTGGCCGGTGCGGGTATACGCCTGAACCGCCTGAACTCGGCAAGGTTGACCGACCGGAGCGACTGGATCAGCGAGATGAGCCATCGTGCCTATGTGAATACCAGTTACCGCGCCACCAGCCACCTGCTGCTGAACCTGGGCGCTATGGCGGAACACAGCAACGAGTTCGGTTCCAGCCTGTCGCCCCGGGTCAATGCCAGCTGGCTGTTCAATGACCGCCACTCGGTCCGTCTGAGCTACGCGCGTGCCAAGCGCAACCCCTCACTGCTCGAGGAACACTTTGACACTGTCTACCGGCTGGATGACGGAACCCCCTACCTGATGGACTATCTGTCCACCAGCCCGGCCCCGGAAACCCTCACCTCGGTCGAACTCGGATACATCGGATACTGGCTGGAGCGCCGCCTGATGCTGGATGCCAAACTGTTCCACGAGAAAACCTCGGACCGGCTCCGGCTGGTCGATGACCCGACGGTTGCACAGCCCCTCCCTACCATCCCGTTTGCCGTCCAGACCCTGATCAATGACGGCTACACGAAGGTGGACGGCGGTGAAATACAGCTCAAATACGAGACTGCACCACGCGATTTCATCAGCCTGCAGGCATCCGTCGTCGACACCGATGCGTACTGGCGCAAACAGGTGAACCCGGACGTACCCTCCATCTACCCGGAAAACATCGCACCCCGTTACACGATCAGTGCGCTGATCAGCAAGTCACTGCCGCGCGGATACGAGGTCAGCGCGGCCGCCTACCGGGTGACCGACATGATCTGGCTTGGAGACGGTGACCGGCTACGGGAATACAACCGGGTGGATCTGCGGCTGGCGCGACGCTGGCAAACGGCCGACAGCCACATGATGCTGGAAGCCATCGTCCAGAACATCGCCAACGATTACCCTTCGTTCCGGTATGAAAATATTTTCGACACGCGAGCCTACCTGCGTTTCACCCTCGGCTTCGACTGAGGACCGGTAACATACGGACAGGCAGGGCAGGACAGGGATGCGTAAACGACCCTCCATGACGGCACAGGCAACGCGCACCGCAGGGCTACTGGCCGTGGCAGTCATGCTGCTGTCACTGTGCGGCATCGCCCGCGCACAGGATGCACGAATCGTGCTGCTGGCCAGTGCCCGGTCAGCGCTGTACGAGGATTTCATCACCGCCTACCGGGAATACTTCAAGCTGCCCGGCAAGGTGCACCTGACCACGATGTATCTGGACGAAAGCCGGTTCGACCTGGACGACATCGCCGCAGATACCGACCTGGTAGTTACCATCGGTACCCGCGCCGCACAACTCGGTACCGGCATTCACCCCGGGATGCCGGTGCTGAACACCCTGATACCGGCCAGCAGCTTTCACGCGCTGGCCGGGCAACCGATAGACTGCAGGAAATATTCCGCTGTATTCATCGACCAGCCGGTACAACGCCAGGCGCTGCTGGCGCACCTGCTGTTCCCGGATGCGCACCGCTACGGGGTGTTGCTTGGCCCGACCTCGTCCGGCCGGCGCACCGAAATCGAGGCCATCGATACCATCACGGGTATCGATGTGGACATACTGACGGTCACACGCGAGCCCGGTGCCATACCGGAGGCCCGCCGCCTGGTCAGGCAGGCCGACCTGTTGCTGGCGGTCTACGACCCGCTGGTACTGAACCGGGAAAATGCCAAGTGGCTGCTCTACACGGCCTACCAGGAGCAGGTTCCGGTGATCGGCTTCTCCCGGGCCTATGTCCGCGCCGGCGCCGCGGCCGCCGTGTATTCGGAGGCCGCCCAGATGGCACGGCAGGCGGCCGAGCTGACCGCCGTATGGCTGAAAGGTCCGGGACAATGTCTGCCGGCACCGCAATTCACCCGTTATTTCGATGTCGCGGTGAACCCTTCCGTCTGTGAGTCACTGGGTTGCAAGAGCCTGCCGGAGAAGGAACTGGCCAGGGCTGTCCGGGCCCGGGAGGCGACGCGATGAGCCTGTTCTCGCTGCGGGGCGGCATCGGCCAGCGCACCGCACTGATCTTCTCCTTACCCCTGTTGCTGGTAACACTGGTGCTCGGTTACCAGCTCACCGGCATGCACATGGACGATATCCGTAATGCAATGCTGGAACGCGGGCAACTGGTCGCCAGACATCTCGCGGCCCGGTGCGAATTCGACATGTATTCACAGGACATCAGCGAGCTGCGCAAGCATGCCGTATCGATCCTGCGCGAGGCCGACGTCATCGGGGTGGAAATCAGCAACAGCAGCGGCGCCGTACTGGTGCAGATGGGCAGTCCGGCAAAGGATCGGGAAAACCCGCATGTCCTCGTGTTCAATGCGCCGATCCTGCGTTCCGGAGTACCGGTATCGGACTTCGATGGCGAAACCACCGTATTTAACGACAACCCGGTCAGTACCGGTTCGGTACAGGTTACCCTGTCGACCGTATCCATGCTGCAGGTGCGCAGAACCATCCTGATGACCGGTATCACCCTGACCTGCAGCGGACTGCTGGTCAGCATCCTGCTCGCGTATGTCGTTTCACGCAGTGTGGCGACCCCGATCGTACGACTGACCGGCGTGGTGCGCGAACTGACCGGCGGCAACCTGAAAACCCGCGCCGAGACCGGCTCTCCGGGTGAACTGGGTTCGCTCGAACTCGGCATCAACCAGATGGCCAGTTCGCTGGAGGATGCACAACGCAGGCTGCACCGGAAAATTTCCGTCTCCACCGCCGAGTTACAGCACACCGTCAGCATGCTGGAAGCACGCAATACCGAACTGGAGCAGGCGCGTGCGGAGGCCGTCGCGGCAGGCGCCGCCAAGTCGGAATTCCTGGCGCGCATGAGTCATGAAATCCGCACACCGCTGAGCGCGGTGATCGGGTTTTCCGGGCTGTTGCAGGAAACCGGACTGGATGACAACCAGCAGGAACACGTGCGGACCATTACCCAGGCGGCCGCACAGTTGCTGCAGGTGATCGACGACATCCTCGGCTACAGCCGGCTGGACTCGGGCACCATGACCATCGAGGCGGTGCCATTCAACCTGCATGAGCTGCTGGAAAACGTGGTCAGCATGCTCAGCGCCCAGGCGCATGAAAAAAAGCTGGAGCTGATCCTGTATATTCATTCTGATGTACCGCACGGCATCGTCAGTGACCCGAACCGGATCAGCCAGGTACTGACCAATCTGGTCAATAACGCCATCAAGTTCACGGAGGCAGGACATGTGCTGGTCGAGGTGTCGATGTCCGGCAGCACGGACCACAGCGCCACCATCAACTTTGCGGTGACGGACACCGGCATCGGACTGAGCGAGTCACAGCAGCAGGCGATATTCGATCCCTTCATCCAGGCCGATGTGTCGACCAGCCGCCTGTACGGCGGCACCGGTCTGGGCCTTTCCATCAGCAGGAAACTGGTCACCCTGCTGGGCGGGAAGATCAGCGTGCAGAGCATGTCCGGCAAGGGTTCAACCTTCAGTGTAATTGCCACCTTCCCGCTGGATACAGGCTTTCAGAACGACAACCCGCGCAGCCTGGCCGGCTACAAGGTCGTGGTCTATGACCGTAATCCGTTCACATTGCGGGCCCTGCGCAACCGGCTGTTCAACTGGGGTGCAACCGTGTTCAACACCTCGAACCGTGAACGACTCAACGAGATGCTCGAGGCCGACCTGAGCCAGGGATCGCCGTGTGACCTGCTGGTCATGGGACTGGCCCACGATGAATTCGACGACATACCCCGGGAGGACTGGCTGCTGGACGTACGCCGTCACAGCAATGCCCCGGTCGTGGTACTGATCGGTGAAGACCGCAATATTCCGTCTGCCTGCGACGGCGACAGCCGTCTCTGCATCCTGCCCAAGCCGCCACGCAGCGACCGCCTGTTGCGCTCCATACGCATGCTGATGACACTGGAGCAACCACCGCCGTTGACGCCGGAGACAAGCGCAGCCAGCCGGCAGGCCAGGCGGGAACTGAGCAGCCTGAATCTCCTGGTTGCGGAAGACAACCCGTTCAACCAGCAGCTGTTCCTGCAGCAACTGACCAGCCGTGGCATCGACGTAACGCTGGCCTCGACCGGCGAAGAGGCCTGCCGGCTGGCCGAGCAATCCGGCTTCGACCTGATCTTCCTGGACATCCACATGCCGGTAATGGGTGGCGTGGAGGCGCTGCAGCGAATCCGTCAGGGACGCAACCGGAAGACACCGGTCATCGCCCTGACCGCCGATGTGTTCGTCACTGCCGGCGATGGCCAGGAAACCACCGGGATGGATGACATCCTCTACAAACCGGTTCCCGCCAGCAAGCTGTTCGAGATGATCTTCAAGTGGTGCACCCCGGCTGCCGCGGACGAGCTAGCGACAGATGAAACCGCCGGCTTCGAACTGCCGCCCGGCTTCCGGCAGCGCCTGTACAGTGAACTGGACACCCGACTGTCCGCCCTGCGCGAGGCCGCCAGCCGCCCGGACCCGGAACAACTGGCCGATCACCTGCACCAGTTGAAGGGCATCACCGGATATTTCGGACTGGCGGAACTGGAAGCCGCATCCCGTGCAGTGGAGGCGGCCATCGCAACAGGGTCACGGGATGCCATTCAGGAAGCACTCGACCGGCTCGAAGCGGTCATGGAAGAAAACCGGTAACCAGGCAAGGGATACCAGCAGGACGGCCTTGCAGCTGACCTGCAGGCGAACAGCGCCGGCAATTACCGGCGGGAATCTACAGGAACACCGTGTCCGGCAGGTCCGCACCGAAACTGCTGCGGTAACGCGCATGGAATTCATCGCGCGTAAAACGGTGGTTCTGGGTGCCATGGTGCTCGATCTTGATGGTGCCCATCAGCGCGGCAATGCGGCCGGTCGTCTCCAGGTCGAGACCCTGCAGCAGGCCGAACAGGAGACCGCCGCGGTAGGCGTCACCACATCCGGTCGGGTCGTTCAGCTCACGCGCGAGTGCGGCGGGAATGTCGATCCGGTGCCCGTCGGTGTAGATATGCGAACCCTCGCCGCCACGCGTGACGATCAGCGCCTGCACGCGATCGGCAATCTCGTGCGGTGACAACCCGGTGCGTTCCTGCAGCATCTGCAGCTCGTAATCGTTGACGCTGACCCAGGTGGCCTGGTTGACGAAGCTCGTCAGTTCATCCCCGTTGAACATCGGCAGGCCCTGCCCCGGATCGAACACGAAGGGGATTCCCCGTGCGGCAAACTGTGCGGCATGTTCGATCATGCCCTGGCGGCCGTCCGGAGAGACGATCCCCAGGGTAATGCCGCGCGCGTCTTCCACCCTGTTGACGTGCGCGGAATTCATCGCGCCCGGATGGAAGGCGGTGATCTGGTTGTCGTCCATATCGGTGGTGATGAATGCCTGCGCGGTATAGGTATCATCCAGCACGGTCACGTGCTGACGCCGGATACCATGGCGATCCATCCACTCCGCGTAGGCGGAGAAATCGTTCCCTACCGTCCCCATCGGTACCGGGTCGCCGCCCAGCAGTTTCAGGTTGTAGGCGATGTTGCCGGCGCAGCCGCCGAACTCGCGGCGCATGTCCGGCACCAGGAACGAGACATTGAGCATGTGGACCTTGTCCGGCAGGATGTGATTACGGAAGTGGTCGTGAAACACCATAATGGTGTCAAACGCGAATGATCCGCATATCAGGGCAGTCATGTCGTGGCCGGCCTCCAGGCCAGGTCGAGCTGTCTGGCGGCCAGTACATCGTCGAGCCGGCGTACCGGTTGTGTGTGTGGCGCCTCCCTGAGCAGTTCCGGGCTGTTCTCCGCCTCTTTCAGGATGCTGATCATGGCATCGACAAAGCCGTCCAGTTCTTCCTTCGATTCGGTCTCGGTCGGTTCGATCAGCAGGCATTCCGGCACCAGCAGCGGGAAATAGGTGGTCGGTGCATGGTAGTTATAATCCAGCAGGCGCTTGGCAAAATCCATCGCCGACACCCCCAGGTTCCTGTCCTGTTTTTTCAGTGTAATGATGAATTCGTGCGTGGCACGACGGCCCGGAAAGGCAACATCGAATCCGGCAGCGGACAGGCGCGTCATCATGTAGTTGGCATTCAGCGTGGCGTAATCGGCAACCCGGTGCATGCCCTCGCGACCCAGCATGCGCGCGTAGATATAGGCACGCATCAGCACCCCGGCGTTGCCCATGAATGCGGACAGGCGACCGATGCTTTGCGGACGCACGTCCTCGGTGATCCAGTAATACTCGTCGCCGTCGAAGCCGACCACCGGTACCGGCAGGAACGGCTCCAGGCGCTTGCTGACGCCGACCGGGCCGGCGCCCGGGCCGCCGCCGCCGTGCGGCGTGGAGAAGGTCTTGTGCAGGTTCATGTGGATGACGTCGAAGCCCATATCGCCCGGGCGTACCTTGCCGAGAATCGCGTTCAGGTTGGCGCCGTCGTAATACAGCAGGCCGCCGGCCTGGTGGATAATGGCTGCGATCTCCTCGATGCGGCGCTCGAACACACCCAGCGTGGACGGGTTGGTGAGCATGATGCCCGCGGTCTGCGGACCCACCGCCTTGCGCAATTCGCCCATGTCGACGTCACCGTTGCGATCGGTCGGGATTTCGTGGACCTTGTAACCGCACATCACCGCGGTCGCCGGGTTGGTACCGTGCGCAGCATCGGGCACCAGGATCTCGGTGCGCCCGGTATCGCCGCGCGCGTCGTGGTAGGCACGGATCATCGCCACACCGGCAAACTCGCCCTGGGCACCGGCCGCCGGGGACAGCGACACGGCGAGCATGCCGGTGACATCCCTGAGCATTTCCTGTAACTCGAACATGCAGGCGAGGAACCCCTGCCCCATCGATTCCGGCGCCAGCGGATGGCGCGCGAGGAACCCGGGCAGCATGGCCAGCGTGTTGCAGGCGCGCGGATTGTATTTCATGGTGCAGGATCCGAGCGGGTAGAACTGGGTATCGATGGAAAAATTCTTCTGCGACAGGCGCGTGAAATGCCTCACCACCTGCATCTCCGATGCGGCCGGCAGCAGCGGAGGTTCCTCGCGCAGCAGTGCCGCCGGGATATCCGGGGTGGCAGTGGCCTGGTGGGGAGCCTGGGCCAGTGCACGACGCCCGGGGCGGGATTGCTCGAATATCAACATGGTCATTTCATCCACAAATTGCCGTCGGGGTGCAGGCATGGCCGCTCCGGACCTTATGCCCTCTCGCGGTACTCGTACATCACTGTACGTCGCACACGCGGGATAGCCACCGGTTATTCACGAACCGCCCCGTTCCTGCGGCTGGTTATCAATCCGTCAGTGCGGCCTCACCGTCTAGAGCGCCGCCAGTGCGGCATCGTAGTCCGGCTCATCACCGATCTCGCCGACCAGCTGGGTGTATTTCACCCGGCCATCCGCACCGACTACTACCACGGCACGTGCCGTGATACCGGCCAGCGGCCCGTCGGTGATCAGCACGCCGTAATCCTTCGCAAACGCGCGCGAGCGCATCAGCGACAGCGGAACGACATTCTCGATGCCCTCGGCACCGCAGAATCGCCCCTGCGCAAACGGCAGGTCGGCCGAGATCACCAGTATCGCCGTGTTCGCATTGGCCCGCGCATGCTCGTTGAATTTCTTCGTCGAGATCGCACAGGTCGGGGTATCCAGGCTCGGTACGATGTTCATGAGGATCTGTTTGCCGGCATAGTCGGCCAGCCGCACGTCATTCAGCTTGCCGTCCACCAGATGAAAATCCGGTGCCTTGCTGCCAACCGCGGGCAACTCGCCGTTGGTGTTACATGTATTCCCCTGCAGGGTTACCGTAGCCATCTCCCACCTCCTGATAAAAAGGGGTCAGATCCCTTTTTCCTAGAATCGTTGCAGCAAGTCTGCCAGGTGTTATTGAAAAAGGGATCTGACCCCTTTTTTAACACTAGGCCATTTGCGGCTTGACGGGACACCCCGCCTGCGTCTGCGCCGCGATCACCCGGTTGAGGTGACTGGTATAACGCTCGATGTCCGCGCCGGTACGCAATTCCGTGGCGCAGACCAGCAATGCATCTCCCAGTTCCGGGTACTCCTTGCCCAGTATATAACCCGGCAGGATGTTGTGTGCGTGCAGTGCGCGGGCCACTCCTTCCACCGGCAGGGAAAGCCGCAGCGGCACCTCGTGGAAGTACGGCCGGTTGAACACCGGCTCCACACCATCGCTGGTGGTCAGCGCAGCCACCAGTTTGCGGGTGTTCTCGTGGCAGGCCTGGGCCACGCGTTTCAGCCCTTCCGCACCCAGCAACGACAGATAAATGGTCGCCGCAGTCACCAGCAGACCCTGATTGGTACAGATGTTCGAGGTCGCCTTGGAGCGCCGGATGTGCTGTTCGCGCGCCTGCAGCGTCAGCGTGAAGCCTTCACGCCCGTCCAGATCAACGGTGCGCCCGACGATCCGCCCCGGCATCTGGCGGACCAGCTCCTTCCTGCAGCACATGAATCCGAAATACGGGCCGCCGCCCATCATCGGTATCCCCAGCGGCTGCCCTTCCCCGACTGCGATGTCGGCACCGGCCGTACCCCACCGGCCGGGTGGCCTGAGCAGCGCCAGCGAGGTCGGATTCACCACGCCGATCACCAGTGCACCCTGTGCATGGGCCCAGTCGGTGAGCTGATCGACCTCTTCCAGGATGCCGAAGAAATTCGGCTGCTGGATGACCAGAGCGGCGATGTCCTGGCCTTCGTACTGCCCAAGCGCGTCCGCCAGCGTGTTGCCGCCCTGCGGGCAGTACGGCAGTTCCACCAGCTCGATTCCCTGGTTCCTGACGATGGTATGCGCGGTCTTGCGGTAATGCGGGTGTACCGTGGTCGGTACCAGCACGCGATGTGACTTCGACTTGCGGTTGGCGCGAATCGCCATCAGCACGGCCTCGGCCAGACCGGACGCACCGTCGTACAGCGAGGCATTGGATACCTCCAGACCGGTCAGCCCGCTCATCATGGTCTGGTATTCGTAGATCAGCTGCAGCGTGCCCTGGCTGGCCTCGGCCTGGTACGGCGTATAGGCGCTGTAGAACTCGCCACGCGTGGTGATCTCCCACACCGCCGCCGGGACATGGTGGTCATAGGCGCCGGCGCCGAGGAAACACAGCGGCCGGCCGTCACGCTCGGCGCGTTCCATCATCAGGCCCGCAATCTCCTGCTCGTTGAGTCCGTCCGGCACACCTTGCAGCTTGCCGATGCGCAGACCGGAGGGGATCTCGTCGAACAGGGTCTCGATGCTGCTGACGCCGATGGCGGCCAGCATGTCTTTCACATCGGCTTCAGTGTGCGGAATAAATGGCATGGTCGTGAAAATTCCAGTTCGGGACCGGCCGGCTGTGGCAGGCAACCGGCCGCGTGGTTTCAGTGTGCTTCGTCTTCGAGAAATTCCGCGTAGGCATCGCCGTTCATCAGCCCGTCGAGTTCCGATGCATTCGACGGCTGGATGCGGAACAGCCAGCCTGCACCGTAGGCGTCCTGGTTGACCCGTTCCGGCGCGTCGCCGAGCGCCTCGTTGACCTCGACCACCTCGCCGGACACCGGTGTATACACATCGGAGGCGGCCTTGACCGACTCGACCACGGCACAGGCCTCCTCGGCCGTCACGTCCTGGCCGACTTCCGGCAGCTCGACGTACACCATGTCGCCGAGCTGGTCCTGCGCATTGTCGGAGATGCCGACAGTGACGGAACCGTCGTCGTTGTGACGCGCCCATTCGTGGGACTTTGCATATTTCAGTTCAACCGGGATGTTGCTCATGTTCGCCTCGCTGCTCAGGTTCATACTGGATGTATCCGGAAGTTACAACTCGATTTGTGCCTTGCCGTTGCGCACAAACGGTGGCTTTACCACGCGCGCATTCAGCAGCCTGCCGCGGATATCGACCTGGCAACGGTCGCCGGTGTCCTTCGGCACCCGCGCAAACGCGATGGCACGCTGCAGGGTCGGGGAAAAGCTGCCGCTGGTGATCTCGCCCTCTCCGGAGCCAGCCCTCACCAGCTGGTGATTGCGCAACACGCCCTTGTCTTCCAGCACCAGGCCAACCAGCTTGCGGCCGGCCCCCGCGGCGCGCTGCGCTTCCAGCGTCCTGCGGCCGATGAAATCGCGGTCGGCCGGTTCCCAGGCAACCGTCCAGGCCAGTGCGGACTCGAGCGGACTGACGTTCTCGTCCATGTCGGTCCCGTACAGGTTCATGCCGGCCTCGAGCCGCAGGGTATCACGGGCACCCAGCCCGGTGGGACGGACACCGGCGGCACGCAGGCGGCCCCAGAAGTCCGCCGCCGACTCGGCCGGCAGCACGATCTCGAAGCCGTCTTCACCGGTATAACCGGTCCGGGCGATAAACCACTCGCCGTCGAACACGCCGTAGAAGGGTTGCAGTGCCGCAGCCGCCTCGCGCACACCGTCACTCAGCAGCGGCAGGGTTTTAGCCCGTGCATTCGGCCCCTGGACGGCGATCATGGCGAGTTCGGGGCGCTCGGTTACGGTAACGCTGTAATCGACCGATTGCTGTTCCAGCCAGGCCAGGTCCTTGGCGCGGGTGCCCGCATTGACCACCATGCGGAAGAAATCCTCGCGGATATAGTAGACGATCAGGTCGTCGATCACGCCACCCCGCTCGTTGAGCATGCAGCTGTACAGCGCCTTGCCGCTCTCCTGGAGGCGGTCGACGTTGTTGGCCAGCAGGTGGCGCAGGTATTCACGCGTTCGTTCGCCGGTCAGGTCCACGACCGTCATGTGGGAAACATCGAACATGCCGGCGTCGCTGCGCACGTTGTTGTGTTCCTCGATCTGGGAGCCGTAGTTGATCGGCATCTCCCAGCCGGCAAAATCGACGATCTTGCCGCCATCGGCGACATGCTCGTCATACAGCGGGGTCTTGTTGCTCATGTGGGTTTCCGTGTTGTGTCCCTGTACATAAAAAAGGGCGGCGGCAGCCAGCGCTGCCTGCCGCCCCTCTGTCCGGTAACCTGAGAGAGTAGGTGCGTCCCGCATCACCTGTCCCCTTCGGTGGGCCGCCGGGCGGCCACTCTCCAGAGTCAACCTCCGCTACGGTCCTTTTGCCTGAGCGTTTCCTGGCGTGTTGCGCCTTCGGCGGTGTCCGGCACCGGGCCGGCACTCTCTCCCGCAGCAGAGTATGGTTGAGGCGCAAATATACTCCCCGGCGCGCGCGAGTTCCAGAATCCCGGAGGCAGGATCGGGAAAATCCCCCTGTACGACAGGGGCAAGCCGCCCGAGCAGATCACGTTCTCGCCAGGGCCGGCAGGTCGCCTTCCAGCCCCATCGCATGGCGCATCAGGAATTTGCGCAGCGGCCCGGCGTGATTGACCAGATCCAGACCGCTGCTGCGCAGTTGCCCGAGTGCCGGGTTGGCGTTGCTGAACAGCCGGTTGATCCCGCTCATGGCGGACATCATCAGCAGGTTGTCACCACGCCGCCAGCGCTCGTACCGGCGCAGGGCCCGCCGGTCACCGGGGTCACGTCCCCGTGCGCAGGCCTCGATGATGACCTCGGACAGTGCCGCCACGTCCAGCAACCCGAGATTCACGCCCTGCCCGGCCAGCGGATGAATGACATGTGCGGCATCCCCGACCAGCGCCGCACGCGCGCTGATGTACCGGTCGGCATGCCGGCGTCGCAGCGGCCATGCCGCGCGGGGACCGGAATCGAGAATGGCACCCAGTCGCGACTCGAACGCCGCGGCCAGTTCGGCATGAAAGTTTACCGGGTCGAGCGCAAGCACCCGCTCCGCCTCGCCGGTCGGTAGTGTCCACACGATCGCGCTCCAGCCATCGGCCAGTGGCAGAAAGGCCAGTGGTCCGCCCGGCAGGAAACGCTGCCAGGCGGTGTTGCGGTGCGGTTGTTCCGTCTGCACCAGCGCCACCACGCTGGACTGGTGATAATCCACGACCTGTACCGGTACGCCCAGCATGGTGCGTATCGGCGAATCCGCGCCGTCCGCTGCGATCACCAGCCCGGCCTGCAGCACCTGCCCGGCCTCCAGCGTGAGGTGTACGCCGCCATTTTCCGCCCGGAGCGCCGCACAGCGGGCCGGCTGCAGCACCTGCACCGTCGGCAGTTCCCGCAGGCGTTGTCCGAGCGCATCGGTCAGCACCCGCGGCTCGAAGATGTGGCCAAGACAGGGCTCGGCCAGTTCGGCACAGTCGAAGTGCAGGCAACCGTTGGCCACGCTGTCCCACACCTCCATGTCGGTAAAGGCACAATGATCCTGCGCCTGCATGGCGTCCCAGACCTGCAGCGAACGGAAAATTCGCTCCGAGGCGCGCGTGATCGCGAACATGCGCGGATCACGCTGTGCCGGGGCGGGTACCGGCGCATGCGCCTCGACCAGCGTCACCGCAATACCGGCCTGGCCCAGCGCGCAGGCCATGGTGGTGCCGACCACCCCACCACCGACGACGACAATGGCCTCCTGCCGTTCCATGGCTACAGCGGCAACCCCCGCGCCAGTCGAGGGGTTTGCCCGGAGCGGCCCATGGTCAGCCGCGTCAGCATGCGCCTGGCGGGCGGGCACAGGTCGAACGCCAGCATACCGGCGCTGCGCACCGCACCGAAGCCGGGCAGCGACAGGGTGAACAGCCGTGCCAGCCCGTCGGTGAACCACGTGACATTGCGGTGATCGCGCGCGCGCCAGCCGGCATAGCGCGCCAGTACCGCCGCACTGCCGGGATCCTGCCCGGCGCGCACGGCATCGACCAGCACCTCGGCGAGGGCGGCGACATCACGCGCACCGAGATTGAACCCCTGTCCGGCAATCGGGTGCAGGGTGTGAATGGCGTTTCCGATCAGTGCCAGCCGCGGCGCAACGGACTGTTTCGCACTGAGCAGTTGCAAGGGCCAGGCCTGGCGTACTCCGACGCGTTGCAGCCGGCCCAGCCGGTTGCCGAAGCGTTCCTGCAGGCGCGCAAGAAATGCATCATCGGACAGCGCCACGATGCCATCGGCCTGTTCCGTCGCCACCGTCCACACCACGCCGCAACGGCCTTCCGACATCGGTAACAGGGCCAGCGGACCGGTGTCGGTAAAGCGTTCCCAGGCGGTGTGGTGGTGGGGCAGCTGCGGCGTGACGTTGGTGACGATGGCGGTCTGCCGGTAATCCCTGCGTTCACTGGCAATCCCCGCCTGCTCGCGCAGCGTGGAACCGGCCCCGTCGGCAGCCACCACCAGTGCAGCCTGTACCGTTTGTTCCACATCGCCCGTGCGGATCCCGACCTGTGCGTGATCCACGGCGGCATCCAGGCCGGTCACCGTGGCCGGGCAGAAGGCGGTGACATCCGGCAGTTGCCGGACGGCATCCGCAAGCACCTGGCCAATGGCGCGCGCCGGTACCACATAACCGACCGCCGGCAACCCTTCTGACTCGCGGTCCATGTGCACCATGCCGGCATGGCCCCGGTCGGAGACATGGATACGGTGAATCGGTGTGGCGTGGGCGGACAGTGCATCCCACAGGCCCAGGCCGGCGAAGATGCGGCTGGTACCCCAGGCCAGTGCAATGGCACGATCGTCATAACCCGGTTCCGCACGCTGCTCGTTGCGCACCGGTTCGACCAGCGCAATCCGCAGGCCCTGTCCGGACAGGGCGCAGGCCAGGCTGGCCCCCACCATGCCGCCGCCGGCAATGACTACCTCGAAGGACTGCATGATCGTTTTCCAGGCACCGGGTCAGTCCGCCGTCCGGCCGGCGGCCATCACGGCCTCGATTTCATCGATGGTCTTCGGGGCCGCGCTGCTCAGTACCTGTGGCCCCTGCCGGGTGACCAGCACGTCGTCCTCGATGCGGATACCCGTATTCCACCATTTCTTCGCCACGCCCTTGCTGCCGGCAGGAATATACAGACCGGGCTCCACGGTCAGCACCATACCGGGTTCGAGCACGCGCCACGCATCACCGACCTTGTAATCACCCACGTCGTGCACGTCCATGCCCAGCCAGTGGCCGGTGCGATGCATGTAGAAACGGCGATATTCCTCGTTGCGGACCAGGTCGGCGACCTTGCCCTTCAGGATGCCCAGCCTGACCAGACCGCGGGTCAGCACCCGGACGGCCGCCTCGTGCGGATCATTCCAGTGATTGCCGGGCCGGACCTTCTCGATGGCCGCAAGCTGTGCGTCCAGCACCACCTGGTAGAGTGCACCCTGGGCCGTGCTGAAACGGCCGTTGACCGGAAAGGTGCGCGTCACATCGGAGGCGTAGCAATCGTATTCCGAGCCGGCATCGATCAGCAGCAGGTCGCCGTCGCGCAGGCGGGCATCGTTACGCGTGTAGTGCAGGATGCAGCCGTTCTCTCCGCCACCCACGATGCTCGGGTAGGCCGGCACCATCCCGGCCATACGGAACTCGTGCAGCAGTTCCGCCTCGACCTGGTACTCGAAGCGGTCGGGGCGGCAGAACTGCATGGCGCGCCGGTGCGCCTGGCAGGCCGTACGTGCCGCCGTGCGCATGGCGCTGATCTCGGCGCGGCTCTTGTACAGGCGCATGTCGTGCAACAGGTGTTCCAGCGTCACGAAGCGGTCCGGCGTGCGCGCGCCGCGGCGGCTGCCCTGGCGGATGCGATTGACCCATTCCATGACACTCTTGTCGAACTCGGGCCTTGCGCCCATGGTGTAGAACACCTGCTCGCATTCCTCCATCAGGCCCGGCAGGATTTCATCGATGTCACTGACCGGAAACGCGTCGTCGGCGCCGTACTGCTCCACCGCACCCTCCGTACCGGCCCGGCGCCCGTTCCAGATCTCCATCTCGGGATCACGCTCGCGGCAGAACAGCAGGTACTCGCCATGCGCGCGCCTTGGCACCAGCACCGCAACGGCATCCGGCTCGTCGAAGCCGGTCAGGTAATAGAAATCGCTGTCGGCCCGGAATGGATGATCCACGTCGCGGTTGCGCACCTGTTCGGTGGAGGTCGGGATGATCGCGATGGAGTCCTTCCCCATCATGCGCATCAACTGCTTGCGGCGGCGGCTGAACTCGGTCTGTCTGATCATGGGGTCACCGGTTACTGCAGGCGCGCCGGGGCCGGCGCCGGTTGCAGTTCCTCGTGTAACAGCAGCACACTCATGCGCACGTATTCGGCAATCTCGACATAGGCCACTTCATCCGCCTCGTCCGGCACGTCCTGGTGAAAACCGGCGTGCGAGATCTCGTAGAAATCGTGCATCACCTCGCGCACCGTATCCGGCAGACCCGCTTCATCGCGCAATCCACCCAGTGCCAGCCCGAACAGGAAACCCTCGCACCATTCCGCCAGCGCGCGGGTACGGGTCGGCAGTGCGGCGCTGTCGGCGGGTAGCAGCGGGTAAAAGGCCAGCGCCTCATCGTGCAGCCGGGTCAGGATCCCGGTCTGCATCCGGTCCAGGATTTCAATGCAGTCCTGTGCGGCGACGCTCAGGTGATTGCCCGCGCCCAGCACGTGATCCTGCCATTGTGCGCTGCGGACACTGCCGCCGACCGTTACCATGCCGGATAACAGTCCGTGTGCACCCGCAGCACTACTCTCCGCGCCCGCAGCCAGCAGGCACGCCTTCAGTTCCTCAAAGCTGCATCGGTCCGTATCGATCATGCCCTCATTGCCCTATCCGCCGGTTCGCAGACAGGGAACCTCCGATCAGGTCCGCCATGCCCGCTTGTGCGCGTATCACGGGTTCAGATACTCCGTAACAGAATGATTTATACCATACTGCCCGGCCTGTGTAGGCAGGGAAACCGGTCGAGACCGTTCGCGCTCCCCGGTGATCAATATTGACCGTATCCGGCAAGCGCACTATATTGGCGCCATGACGATAAAAATTGAATACCCGGGCGTCGAGCAGGAACTGGCGTTACTTGAACAGCAGGTCGAGAGTCTGCTCGAGATCGTCGATCGATTGATGAAGGAAAACCGTTCCCTGCGCATCCAGCAGGAATCCCTCGCGACCGAGCGGGCCGGCCTGCTCGAGAAGCATGACCAGGTGCGCAACCGGGTGGATGCCATCGTGACGCGGCTGAAATCGCTGGAGTCCGGCATATGAGTGACGCGATCAAGATCACCATCCTGGAAAAGGAATATATCGTCGCCTGTCCGGAGGGCGAGGAAGCCGCCCTGAATGCCTCGGCCAGGCACCTGAGTGAAAAGATGAAGGAAATCCGTGCGACCGGGAAGGTGGTCGGCATGGACCGGATCGCTGTCATGGCCGGCCTGAACATCGCACACGAGGCCATCGAGCTTGGTACCGGCGGAACCGACCTGGCACAATCCGTCGGCACCCGCCTGCAACAGCTCAACAGCCGCATTGAAGATACCCTGGCGAGATACCGCCAGGCAGAACTCAACTAGGGCATTCCCGATACAACCCGTCATCCCGCACGGACCGGGGTGACTCGCTGCTTCAGGGCACACCCTGGTTCTCAGTATCCGGCTGAAACAGCCGACAGGTAACAGGTAGTAACCGGTTCGGGCATCCCCTGCCGTGTTCGATAGTCGCTGAGATCTCCTTGAGCCTAATCTCCATCTCAGGGGACTCTTGCTGGTGCTGTGTGCATGTCTGCCACGTGCGGAAAGCCTGAAGCATCACTGTCGTCCCCCTCTTGAACCACTGGTTCAAGGGCAACAGCGACAACGGCACAGGCGGAGGATGCCCCCTACTACAGGGGTACCCATGATGAAACCCGTTCAGCCCGGCGGGCGTGAACCGGGGACCGCATACACACCCGGCGCGTATCCGTGCAGTACCGGAACCCCGGGAAGCACGGTTCAACGCAACACACCAATCCCCCCCTATATAATAGGTAGGCAGTCACTTCCTGCCTGCAGCGTCCCGTGAATACCGGATACGGTCATATATTCCAATGAGATACCGGAAGATTCGCGGCCGGTACAGTGCATCCCCGCCAGCGGGCGGCGGCCGCCACCACTGACCCTGTACCGGCTCACCCCACCCCGATGCCCGCCACTCAGCAATCCATCCGCACCGCCATCCGCCGGCAACGCAGGTCATTGCCACCCGGGCAGGCGGCGGACTGTGCACAACACCTCGCGCAACACCTCATCCGTCATCCCGTGCTCCAGAACCGCCAGCATATCGCGGTGTACATCGCCAGCGACGGAGAAATCGATCCACTGCCCCTGGTGCAGCAACTTTGCCAGCAGGGCAAGACTCTCTATCTGCCGGTGCTGGTGCCGTACGTACGCGGCAAGCTCTGGTTCGCGCAGTATCAGCCGGGCGACGCACTGGTTCCCAACCGGTTCGGTATTCCGGAACCACAGCGACTGCGACTGGTGGCCCCGCGCAACCTCGACCTGGTGCTTGCGCCGCTGGTTGCCTTCGATGCGGCCGGTCATCGCATCGGGATGGGCGGTGGCTTCTATGATCGCAGCTTTGCCTTTCTGCGCATGCGCCGGGTGTGGCACAGGCCGCTGCTGCTTGGCCTCGCCTACGAACTGCAACGTCTGCATTCGATCACACCGGGCCACCTGGATGTACCGCTCGATGGTGTCGCGACCGAACGGGGTTGCCATCTCGCGGTACGTTGACGGCACGTAAAACGCCTGTAACCGGGTATTTTTGTATCTTTTTAACAACAGAACAGGGAACCGGCATGACGTACTGGTTGATGAAATCCGAACCGGATGTCTTCGGAATCGATGATCTGAAGTCCATGCCCGGCAAGACGGACAAGTGGGAAGGTGTCCGCAACTACCAGGTGCGCAACATGATGCGTGACGAGATGCGCCGGGGCGATCTGGCGTTCTTCTATCATTCGAACTGCAAGGAGCCCGGTATAGCCGGCATCATGAAGATCGTGCGCGAAGGCTACCCTGACAGTACCGCGTTTGACCCCGAGGCAAAATATTTTGACCCGAAGAGCGACCCTGCCAACCCGCGCTGGTACATGGTCGATGTGCGTTACGTGAGGAAACTGAAACGCGTGATCACACTCGCAGAACTCAGGACATGTTCCGGTCTCGAAGAACTGCCGCTACTGCAGCGCGGGAATCGTCTGTCGATCATGCCGGTCAGTGAAGCGCACTGGGATTACATCCTCTCGCTGGAATAACCGTGGCGGTTTGCGTGCAGAAATGCATAAAAGGAGACTACCTGGCAAGTGTCGGATTTTTTAATTATCGCCCCGGCACCGCGCCTTGAGACGTATCGCATCTTTATGTTTCTATTGGAAAATAATTCACGCATCTTGCGCACGACGGAATTCCGTTACCACCGGTCTGAGCGGAAAAAGTGTTAATTCTTCCGAACAGGGTGACGCAATGCGTCACCCTGTTCAAACCGTACTCACGCACTCCGTCATCACCCGTTCCAGGGTGTCACTGCACACACAAAACGTTCGAACACCTCGCACACATCACTCGCATCAACGGCAACGCACAGCGCACAACATTCACTTCGCAGTTGCGATCACATCGTCATGCGCAAACATTTTTTGCACACCTGTCGCACGCACTGGAACACCTGCATGCAATCGCGCTGCAACACGAATATTTAAGGTGTTTGCAAACATGCCGAAATAGTTTTCCAGTTGTTATCACTGCGCGCATCTTGCCTGTTTGCATCACGCACGCGATGAACACAACGAAGGATATATCCACTAACAAAAAACTGGTAATTTGCAATTAGTTGTTTATACTCGACTTGGGCAATTCAATAGTATGGAGGTTTGTTATGGCTACAAAGAAGAAGGCCGCAACCAAGAAGAAGGTTGCAACGAAGCGCAAGGCAGCACCGAAGCGCAAGGCAGCACCGAAGCGGAAGGTAGCAGCGAAGAAGAAGAAGGCTGCTCCGAAGCGCAAGAAGGCAGCAAAGAAGAAGGCTGCTCCGAAGCGCAAGAAAGCAGCAAAGAAGAAGGCTGCTCCGAAGCGCAAGAAGGCAGCAAAGAAGAAAGCTGCTCCGAAGCGGAAGAAGGCCGCTCCGAAGCGCAAGACCGCAAAGAAGAAGTAGTCTTGGCGGTAACTGCGTAACAGGCAGTACGTTCAAGTGGAACCCGTTCGCGGGTTCCACGAAAACGCAAAAAGCCCGGGTTTCCCGGGCTTTTTTTATGTATTCGACATTCCGGAACCATGCACGCCGCGCGGTCACGTCTGGTAGTTGAATGCATTCAATGACTGCATTGATCGCATTACGAAGGCAGAAACATCAGGCCGGCACGGTGATTCCGAATATGGATCCGGTCGCGCCTTGCAGGCGCGATGGATACGGAAAGACGTCAGGCGTTACCCAGAAACATGTTGTAGGCCGGGCAACTGGTCTCTTCCCAGTACACGTACCCGAGTTCCTGGAGCGATGCACGGAATTCCTTGCGACTGTCGCGCGGGACCTGGATACCGACCAGCACCCGCCCGTAGTCGGCCCCGTGGTTCCGGTAATGGAACAGGCTGATGTTCCAGCGCCTGCCCATCGAGGACAGGAATTTCAGCAGGGCACCGGGACGCTCGGGAAACTGGAAGCGGAACAGCAGTTCATCCTTCAGGCCCGGGACACGCCCGCCAACCATGTGCCGGATATGCAGCTTGGCAATCTCGCTGTCCGTCATGTCCTCGACCGAATAGCCGCGCTCGCGCAGATCGCCGACCAGGGCATGCCGCTCTCCGTCACCGTCCTGCAACTGCACGCCCGCAAACACATGCGCCCTGCTGGCACCGGCGTAACGGTAGTTGAACTCGGTAATCCCGCGCTTGCCGATGGCGCGGCAGAACCGCCGGAAACTGCCCGGCTGCTCCGGGATGGTGACGGCGAGCAGCGCCTCGCGCTGCTCGCCGATCTCTGCGCGCTCGGCCACGTGCCGCAGCCGGTCAAAATTGATATTGGACCCGCTGTTGACCGCCACCAGGCACTGGCCGTGGAGTGCCGTGGCCTCGACGTACTTCTTGATCCCGGCCACGCCGAGTGCCCCGGCCGGCTCCACCACCGCACGGCAATCATCGAAGATGTCCTTCATGGCCGCACAGATCTCGTCCGTGGTAACGGTAATGACCTCGTCCACGTGTTGCCGTGCCACCCGGAACGGTTCCTTGCCGGCCTGGCGCACCGCCACGCCATCGGCGAAAATGCCCACCTGCGGCAACTTCACGCGACGCCCCTGCCGCAGTGCCTCGTACAGGCAGGGTGCCTCGTCCGGCTCCACGCCGATGACCCGGGTCTCCGGCCGCAGCGCCTTCACCGCCAGCGCGATGCCGGCGATCAGTCCGCCGCCGCCGACCGGGACGAAGATCGCGTGGATCGGGTCCGGATGGTCCTGCAGGATTTCCAGCCCCACCGTGCCCTGCCCGGCAATCACCACCGGGTCATCGTAAGGGTGGATGAAGGTCATGCCCTTTTCCCTGGCGTGCTCCGCCGCCCAGGCGTAGGCCTCGTCGTAGGCATCACCGACCAGCCTGATCTGTGCGCCGTAATGCCGCACCGATTCGACCTTGATCGACGGCGTGGTGCGCGGCATCGCGATGAGCGCCTTCACGCCCAGCTTGCGTGCCGCGAGCGCGACGCCCTGCGCATGATTCCCCGCTGAAGCGGCAATCACGCCGCGGCGACAGTCCGCCTCGTCCAGCCCGGCAATCCGGTTATAGGCGCCGCGCAGCTTGAACGAGTGCACCGACTGCATGTCCTCGCGCTTCATCAACACCCGGTTATCGAGCCGGCCCGACAACCGTTCCGCATCGACCAGCGGTGTATTCACCGCGACCTCGTAGACGCGGCTGTTGCGAATCATTTGCAGGTAACGTTTCAGCATGCCACGTACAGTAACAGGTCAAAACCGGCTTGCACAGATGCGCCATCGGTGCCCACGGTCATGACAAGTCCGCATGGCACGCGGTATCATCCCAGCATCATTTCAGGGGATAACAGGCATGACACAGGATGAACTGAAAAAAATGGTGGCCGAGGCGGCACTGGAATACGTGGTGCCGGGCACCATCATCGGTGTCGGCACCGGTTCAACGGCCAATCACTTTATCGACTTTCTGGCAACCATCAAGCACCGCATCGACGGTACCGTCGCCAGCTCACGCGCCAGCGCCGAACGCCTGGCCGCCCATGGCATCCAGGTGCTCGACCTGAATGCCGCCGGCCAGCTGTCCGTGTACGTCGACGGCGCCGACGAGTCCAACCATCACCTGCACCTGGTCAAGGGCGGCGGTGGCGCGCTCACCCGCGAAAAGATCGTCGCCGCCTGTGCCGACAAGTTCGTCTGCATTGCGGACGGCAGCAAGCTGGTCGACGTGCTGGGCAAGTTCCCGCTGCCGGTCGAGGTGATCCCGATGGCCCGCAGCATGGTGGCGCGGGAACTGGTCAAGCGCGGCGGACAGCCGGTGTACCGCGAGGGTTTCGTCACCGACAACGGCAACGTGATCCTGGACGTACACAACCTGGTCATCATGGAGCCGGCGAAACTGGAACAGGATCTCAACAATATCCCGGGCGTGGTCACCAACGGTCTGTTTGCGCTGCGTCCGGCCGATGTGCTGCTGCTGGGTAC
>CAZMAK010000023.1:0-26299 GCA_964564245.1 uncultured Ectothiorhodospiraceae bacterium
GAGCCGTCAGATTTACAGTCTGATCCCTTTGACCGCTCGGGAACCCCTCCAAAAAATGCAAGCCCGCTATTCTCTTGCAGGGGCTGTCGAGTGTCAACACAAATACCAAAGATTGAACGAGGGGCCGCGCAGACGTAGTATCCAGACGGGCGTCTTGCCAATTCGCGCCTGCACGCTATACATAAGTAGAAGAAGGGACCGTCCTGCCCACCCTTCCACGGCATTGCCCGGATTCAGGAATCTGTTTGCTTAACAAGAGGTAACAGGAGACTGGCATGAACAGGAGGTTGTACTTCCTGATCCCTGACCGGGTGCACGCCCTTGCCGTCGTCGACGACCTCGTCCGGCATGGAATCGACGTGGAGCACATGCATGCACTCGGCGACCGTCGCACACGGCTGGACGGTCTGCCGGGCGCTTCCCGGCGCCAGCAAAATGACAGTGCCAACCGTGTCGAGCAGTTCCTCTGGAACTCCAATCTCGCCTGCTTTTTCCTTGCGCTGGGTAGCGCACTGTTGCTGCCGATCCTCATCGGCCTGCACTGGTGGCTGTTCCTGCCCGTGATCATCATGACCGGCAACTTTCTGGCCGGCGTGAAAATCATCAATACACCGAATACCCACCTGGGCGAGTTCCGGGATGCCCTGTCCCACGGCGAGATCCTGCTGATGGTGGATGTACCGGAGCCGCGGGTTTCCGAGGTAGAACGCAAGGTCCATCACCAGCACCCGGAAGCCACCGTCGGTGGCGTAGGCTGGGGAACCCAGGCCTTCGATCTCTAGCCGCGGAAACCTGGTCCGCTTACCAATCCCGCGCGTGGTCGCTTCGGCTGTCGAGACCTGCGGATCCGCCGCTGCCCTCAGCAGGTGATATCCCCGCGCCAGACACTCTCGCCCAGCAGATTGCTGAATGTCTCCGCCGTGACATGAATCAGCTGTTCGTGGTCACCCGCTTCAAAAAAGATATCCGCCTGTTCGGCAATCTCGTTATCGATGATGGTTTCAATACCGTAGGCCGGGCCCAGGGGCGGGAGCGCACCGACCTCGCAGTCCGAGAACAGGGCACCGAGTTCACCCTCCGTGGCCAGGCCGAGATTGCGGTTCATCTGGCGGTGCAATTCCCCGAGATTGACCTGGCGATTGGACGGCACGATGGCCATCAGATAACCCCGTTCGTCTTCCAGCAACACGGGTTTCGCCAGCAGGGCGCCCGGCACATGCGATACCTGGGCCGTTTCACCACTGGTTGAAGTATGCGGGTGCGAAAGGATGTCGTACTCCGCACCCTGCCTGGATAGATAATGCGACACGGTACTTGCGATTGCCATGATCATCCCCTCCTCATTCACACACTCAGGAGAAGTATAGTTCACCGCGCACCGGGCACCGGTCAGCGCAGACCGGTACGCATGATCTGCAGACGTCGCAGCCAGCCCTGCAGGTCTTCAAGTGTATACGCCGCGTTGGCCGGACTGGGATTGGGGCTGACAAACACCTGCATGGTGCCCAGCCGGAACGCCTGCTCGCCCCAGTCCAGCGCCGGTGTGAAACCCTCTGCGTATTTGAGGTAATTCGTGCAGGCCTGCTTGCCCTGGAACCAGACGATACGCGGCGCGTACTGTGCAAGCTTGTCCTGCAATACCGGCGCCCAGAGGCGGAAATCCGCCGCGCGCAGTTCAGCGGCGCTGGCGGTCGGACGCTTCACCACGTCGGTAAAGCCGATGCCGTAACGCACCAGGATATCCATGGCCGCCACGCCAGGCACCACCAGTACCGGCAGCAGGCCACTGCCGTTCAGGGCTCGCCAGAAACGGTTGCGCGGATTGGCGAAGTAATAGCCGGCCTGCACCGAGGGCAACGAGGGGTTGATGCCGACCGAAACGATATCCAGGCCGTTGCACAGGTAGTCAGGGAGGGTCTGCATCGTCATCATTCCTTTACCCTGGCGACCGGCCGGTCTCCGCCATGCGATCCCGGCCCGATCCGGGCATAATGTCCAGCCGATACCTCACCCACCTCCTGCCACGGAGCACAGTATACCCATGCGCCAGGCGCTTGAAATACTCGAACGTCTGCGGGCGGGCAATGCCCGCTTTGCATCCGGAATCCGCAGCAGCGCCGCACTCACCAGCCCGGCACGCCGCAACGGCCTCGTTGCCGACCAGAACCCGTTCGCCATCGTGCTCGGCTGTTCGGACTCGCGTGTGCCGGCCGAGATCGTGTTCGACCAGGGTCTGGGTGACCTGTTTGTCATTCGCGTGGCAGGCAACATCGTGGCGCCCTCGCAGATCGGCAGTGTCGAGTTTGCCGCCGAATGGTACGGCACCCGGCTGGTCGTGGTACTCGGACATTCACGCTGTGGCGCGGTACTGGCCACCCTGGAAGAACTCCTGCAACGTTCCAGACACCCGTCACGGAACCTGCGCGCCATCGTGGACCGCGTCCGCCCGTCGGTGGAGCCCCTGATGATGACTGAACTCCGGAACAATCCCGAGGAACTGACGCGCCAGGCCGTGCGGGCCAACATCCGCGCCTCGGCCAACCAGCTGCGCCACGGATCGGAAGTGCTCGAACGGCTGATCCAGGAACAACGGCTGCTGATCGTCGGCGCGGAGTATTCGCTCGAGACCGGTATCGTGGATTTCTTCGACGGCCTGCCCTGACCGGCGGGAAGGATCTCAGCGCAACTTCACCAGGTGGCGCCCGCGGTGCTGCCCGGCAAGCATTGCGTCAAACAGGGACGGCAGCGTCTCCAGGCTGACCTCGCCGGCCACCACGCGTTCCAGATGACGGGGTTTCAGATCCGTCACCAGCCGGGACCAGATCGCCAGCCGGCGCGGCTTCGGGCAGTTGGTGGAGCTCACCCCCAGGATACTCACCCCGCGCAGGATGAACGGCATCACCGTGGTATGCAGCTCCGCGCCACCGGCCAGCCCGATACTCGCGATCCCGCCCCATGGCCGGACGGTACGCGTCAGCCAGGCCAGCACCTCGCCACCGACGTTGTCGACGGCCGCCGCCCAGCGTGCGGTTTCCAGTGGCCGGGTCTCAGCGGACAGGTCGCCGGGGTCCAGGATGTCCGTGGCACCCAGCGCCTGCAGATAGTCCCTGGCGTCTGCCTTGCGACTCAGCGCCGCCACCGTGTGGCCGGCACCGGACAACAGGTCGACGGCGATACTGCCGACACCGCCGCTGGCGCCCGTCACCAGCACCGGCCCCTGCCCGGGCAACAGCCCGTTCTGCTCGAGCCGGTCGATGGCCAGCGCCGCGGAAAAGCCGGCCGTGCCCAGGATCATTGCCTCCCGCAGCGTCAAGCCGTCCGGCAGCGGGATCACCCAGTCCGCCGGTACCCGCACGTATTGCGCGAATCCGCCGTCGTGGCTCTCGCCCAGCCCGCAGCCGGTCACGAGCACGGCGTCCCCGGCAACAAAACGCGGGTCCCCGGACTCCATCACCACGCCCGAGACATCCACGCCGCCGACCAGCGGGAAACGGCGCAGGATCCGTCCCTTGCCGGTCGCGGCCAGCACATCCTTGTAATTGACCGAGGAGAAATGCGCCTCGATCAGCACATCACCGGGCGACAGGTCGTCCAGCTCCAGTGTTTCGATTCCGGCGCGGGTCGCGTCGCCCTGCCGGTGTATCCGAAAGGCACGGAAGGTCGTCATGGCCGGGTGCCGGAAATCAATCCGGCATTTCCTCGCCCCGGCGCACCGGTCCGTAGGGTGAGTGACGGTGACCGTCGTGATAGTGCATGCGGTACCGGGTGAAACGGTCCACCTCGTCGAAATGCAGGAACGGGTTGCCTTCGACCTGCTCCGCCAGGGTCGAACTGTCATGCTCCGCGTAATTGTGCCCGGGACGGATGACCGTGCCCGCCGGCAGTCGACGGGCCATATCCTGCAGCGTGTGGTACATCTGTTCCGGGTCGCCACCGCGCAGGTCACAGCGGCCGCAACCGAATACAAACAGGGTGTCCCCGGTCAAGAGCTGTTCACCGACCTGGTAGCAGGCCGAGCCCGGCGTATGACCCGGCGTGTGCAGGGCCCTGATCACGGTTTCGCCCAGGCGGATCTCGTCACCGCCGTGATGCAGGGTCGGCAGGTCCAGCTGCTGCCCCCAGAACTGCGCCTCGGCCTTCATCAGGTGCAACTGTGCATCGTAGCGTTGCAACACCTCGCCGATCCCGTTGATATGGTCATGATGACTGTGGGTGAGCAGGATATCCGTGATGCGCATGCCGTGCTGCCCGGCCAGCGCCAGCACCTCGGACACTTCCCAGGCCGGGTCGACCACGGCGGCGCGGCCGGAGCTGTGGTCATGGACCAGGTAAACGAAATTTTCCATGGGGCCGAGTTCCAGGGCGTGAATACTGAACGGGGCGGCTTCCGGCATGCTGCGTTCCTCCGTCGTGGTTTACTGCTGAAATCCATTATGGCGGATCGACGTGCCGGGCAACAGGGCAACCTGCAGCACACGGTGGATCGTAGTACCATCGCGGCGGAACCCTGCTACCGGTATCCGCATGCCTGCCCATAAACTGCTGCTGCACCCGCAGGACATCGACTTTCACCTGCCTGTCCGCGATCTGGCTGCACCATTGCAGGCCATCGGCCTGATCGGTCCGCCCCGGCAGCTCGGTGAAGGGCGCTTTTACCCGGTGGGCGAACACTTCCTGCAACTGGTCACCTTTCTCGGCTGTTCACCGGCCATTGAACTCGACCCACCGGCCGAACCGGACCGGCTGGCGAGCGCCAGCGCCAGCGGGGCCTTCTGCCACGTGTTGCTGGAGAGCGGTACCCGACCGCGCCTGCGCCATGACCCGCGCACACCGCCGGCCCGCTGCCCGCATTGCCGCGAGCCGCTCCCGAACTGGACCGGACTGTGCGCATCCGCCCGGCTCGATCCCGTGCATACGGTATGGAAATGCCCGGCCTGCGGGCACAGCGGTGATTTTACCCGCCTGCGACTGCGTAAAAGCGCCGCCGTGGCCAGTTGCTGGGTGGAAATCCGTGGTATCTACCCGTCCGAAGCCGTGGCGGGAGACACGCTGCTGCACACCCTGCATGCGCTGGGTGGCGGTCACTGGCAAACGGTATACCTGCAGGAGCCAGCGCTGCCATGCAACGGCCGTTCTGTGTCACAATAGCGGGGTACCCACTTCGGCAAATTCCATGACTGACCAGGAACTGACCCAGGAAGAACGGATTCTGCGCATGATGAAGCGTGTGTTGACGGATGTCGCCAAGGACACCTTCACCCGTCCGGGCCACCGCCACCCGCTGTCAGAGGCGACGGTTGACGGCATCCGCCAGTGCCTGGCGCTGATCTCCGCCCGCGAATGCGAACTCAACGAGGCAGCGGGCCGCAGCATGGACGAGCGTCCACGGTTTGTCGATGAGCCGCAAGCGTCGGTCGTCGTCACCCTTGATCTCCCGGACTCCCGCAAGAAAGATCCCCGATAGCTCCCGGGCCGGCACCGTATCCGGCCACTCATCCATTCCACACCCGGCAAATTCCGGCCGGAAATCCAGCACTTAAGCAACCCGCCCCGGGCGCCGATAGCCCTGAATCGCAGCCACGCCATGATGGCATGGGCTGTGAAGACTGGATTTTATTTGTGAATCAGCAATTTGCTTCTATCACAACAGGGATCGTACGCGCCGGCAGGGATGACCGTAGGTAGCGCTCAAGGCAAAGTGCTGCGGCAAACAAGGAGCGTCACACTATGGACCTCAGGCCATCACACCTGCGCACGAAGCTGGTCGGCGCCAGCCGTGCAAGACACCCGCCGGCCGTAGATCCTGCGCACAGAACCGGCCGGACCACCGGGTTCTCCCGGTTCACGACCGGGCTGATCCTCGGTCTGCTGGGATTGTCCGTCGCCAGTGCGGACAGCGGAAATGCCATTGCCACCGATTCCCTGATGGACATGAGCCTCGAGGCATTGATGAACATCGAGGTCACCTCCGTCGCCAGGCGACCCCAGAAGAAGTCCGAGGCCGCCGCTGCCATCTTCGTGATCACCGGCGAGGACCTGCGCCGCTGGGGGGTGACGAATATCCCGGATGCCCTGCGCCGCGTACCCGGCATCCAGGTCGCACGGATCGATGCCAACAAGTGGGCCATCACCGCGCGCGGTTTCAACAGCCGCTTTGCCAACAAGCTGCTGGTCATGATCGACGGCCGCAGCATCTATACCCCCCTGTTCGCCGGTGTGTACTGGGAAGCCAATGAAGTCATGCTGGAGGACGTGGACCGCATCGAGGTGATCCGTGGCCCGGGCGGGACACTGTGGGGCGCGAACGCGGTCAACGGTGTCATCAATATCATCACCCGTCCCGCGGCCGACACCCAGGGCACCCTGGTTGCCGCGGGTGCCGGCAACGAGGAACGCGGCACGGCCAGTCTCCGCTACGGCGGCACGAGCGGCAAGGATGGACATTACCGGGTATATGGCAAGTTCCGTTCGGTCGGCACCGGTCGCGCCATCGACACCGGCCTGTTTCCCCCGGTCGCGCACGACGACAGCAATCTGCAACAGGGCGGATTCCGCATGGACTGGGGACGTCACACGGCCGACAGTTTCACCGTGCAGGGTGATGCCTACCAGGTCAACGCCGGCCAGGAACTGCTGATCGCGTCCGCATCACCCTACCCGCTGGTCGAGGATGCCCGCTACACCGGGCATAACCTGCTTTACCGGTGGTCACACCGGAACGGTACCGATTCGGATTACACCCTGCAGGCCTGGTATGACCATGTCGGACTGGACAGCGCCGTGCTGTCTGAAGACCGCGACACACTGGATCTGGACTTCCAGCAGCATCTCGGCGCCACGGGCAGCCATGACCTGGTATGGGGGCTGAATTTCCGCTCGATTCACGACCATACCGGTTCCACGCCCACCTTCGCCCTGGTCCCGGCAAGCCGGACGGTCAACCTGTATACCGGGTTCGTGCAGGACGAGATTGCCCTGTATGACGAACGCGCCCGCCTCACGCTGGGATCGAAGTTTGAGCACAACGACTTCACGGGCCTCGAGGTACAGCCCAACGTCCGCCTGGCCTGGCTGACCCGTTCCGGCGCTACCGTCTGGGGAGCGATATCACGCGCCGTGCGCACGCCGGCACGCGGTGAGCAGGATGTGGCGCTCGCGGTAATACCACCAGCGCCGGCACCGCCACCCATGATGATCTACGGCAACGACCACTTTCGCTCGGAAACCCTGGTCGCCTATGAACTCGGCTACCGCTTCGCCGTGGCCGAACAGGTGTCCACCGACATCGCCGCGTTCTATAACGACTACCACAGGCTGCGCACGGTCGATGTCTACACCGCGACTCCGCCCTACGCCGCCACGTTTAACAACAACCTGACCGGACACACCTCCGGTATCGAGATCGACTCGCACTGGCAGGCGACGGACCGGCTTGCCGTCAACGCCGATTTCACGCAGCTGAAAATCGACCTGGACCTCGTCAATGGCAGCAACGACACCCTGTCCCCGAGTGCGGAAAATTCATCACCGGCACATACCGCCAACCTGTGGATAGAGGCCAGTCCGGGCAGACACGTGGAACTCGACGCCGGTGTCCGCTACGTCAGCAGCATTCGCACCCCGGGATCAGCGACGGATATCCCCGCCTATACGGCATTCGATGTGCGCATCGGCTGGAAACCGCGCCCCGGCCTGGAATTCTCGCTGACCGGCCAGAACCTGCTCGACAACGCGCACCCCGAATTCAACCCGGATTTCATCTACTCGTTACCGACCGAGGTACAGCGCAGTGTCTACGGGAAAGTCACGCTGAAGTTCTGATCCATGAGAATACACCCGGCATACATTCCAGCACTGTTGGCAGACCGGATACGCCTGCCGTTGCTGTTGCTGTGCTGGACGGTACTGCCGCTGCTGCCGGGCACAGCGCCGGCCGGCGACCCGGTGCAGCAGGAGTACCAGGTCAAGGCCGCCTTTCTCTACAACTTTGCGCGCTTCACCAGCTGGCCAGACACCGGATCCGGGACGTTCAATCTCTGCATCCTGGGTAACAACCCGTTCTACGGCGCTATTGATGCACTGCGCGACAAGCCGGTACACGAACAGCCGCTGACCATCAGGCATATCGCAAGCACCGGAGAGGCCGCCGGCTGCCAGCTGCTGTATATCGACAGGTCGATGTCCGGACAGCTGGACGGGATCATTGCGGAACTCGGCAGGTACCCGGTCCTGACGGTCAGTGATATCGACGGTTTCATCGGTCATGGAGGCATCATCGGGCTGCTGGTCATCAACAGCAAGATCCGTTTCGAGATCAACATTTCGGCCGCCAGCGATGCCGGACTGTCCATCAGTTCCAAGCTGCTGACACTCGCGACAACCGTCAGTACCGGCAGATAGGCGCCATGCGCATCCTCCGCAACCTGTCGATTCGCCACAAGCTGACCGTGATCATCATGATCATTGTCGCGGTCTCGCTGCTGCTGTCCAGCGTGGCATTCATCACCAGCGACCGCCTGTTTACCCAGAAGAACGTCGGCAAGAACCTGCGCATCATGGCCGACATGATAGCTGCAAACAGCACCGCCGCACTGCTGTTCGGTGACTCGACCGCCGCCATGGAAACCCTGGGTTTCCTGAGCTCACAGGGCAATATCGAGGCAGGCGTAATCTACGATTCCGATCGCGAGGTCTTTGCCAGTTACGTCAAGGCGGGTCATCAGGGACAATTACCCGATCCGTCGGTGATGGACGAGAACCTGCTGTTCTGGAGCGACCACGTCGAGCTGTTCACCAACATCAAATACCAGGGAGAGGTCATCGGGAATATCTACCTGCGATCGGACCTGCAGGCGGTACATGAGCGTCTTTCGTGGTTCCTCAGGGTCGTTGCCACGATACTCGCCGTGTCCCTGCTGGTCGCCTTTATCCTGATATCACAGATGCAGCACATCATTACCGCGCCCCTGATGCGCCTGTCGGCCATTGCACGCCGCATCACCACCGAGCGCACCTACAGCCTGCGCGTCCAGGACGCGGGCAGGGACGAGATCGGAATCCTGATCAACGATTTCAACACCATGCTCGATGAAATCCAGACCCGGGACGACCAGCTGAAAAGGCACAAGCAGGAACTGGAAGAACGGGTTGCACGGCGGACGCAGGAGCTGGAACAGGCCAACCGGCAACTGGCCTGTTCCAAGGAGGAAGCGGAGACCGTTGCGAAACGCATGGAATACCACGCCCATCACGACTCGCTGACCGGTCTGCCCAACCGTGTCCTGCTGAATGACCGCCTGGCCAGCGAGATCGCACACGCACGCCGTGACCGGTCGATGCTTGCGGTACTGTTCCTCGACCTGGACCGCTTCAAGCTGATCAATGACTCTCTCGGCCACGCCACCGGCGACCAGTTGCTGCGCGTCGTCTCCAGGCGGCTGAAAAACTGCCTGCGTGAGGGCGACACCATCGCGCGCCTGGGTGGAGACGAGTTCATGATACTGCTGCCCCGCATATCCAGCTCGGCCGATGCCGGCCGCATCGGCAACAAGATCATCGAGATACTGATCGAACCCTGCAACTGTAACAGTCACGACCTGCATATCACCACGAGCGTGGGTATCAGCATCTTCCCGCACGACGGAACCGATCCGGAGACGCTGATCAAGCACGCCGACATCAGTATGTACCGTGCCAAGGAACTGGGCCGCAACAAGCTGGCCTTTTTCACCCAGGAAATGAACCTGAGTTCGCGCAAGCGCCTGGCACTGGAAACCTGCCTGCGCAGGGCGCTCGCCGACAACCAGCTGAGACTCCACTACCAGCCGATCGTCGACATCTCGGAAAACCGGATCGCCGGGGTCGAGGCACTGCTGCGCTGGGCACTGCCTGGTTCCGGGCAGATCAGCCCGCTCGAATTCATCCCGGTGGCGGAAGACAGCGGACTCATCATTCCGATCGGCGAATGGGTGCTGCAGACGGCATTCGCCCAGTTGCGGGAATGGCACGAGGCCGGTTTCCCGGAGCTGACCATCGCGGTCAACCTGTCGTCGGTACAGCTGTCGCAACCCGGTTTCGAGAATATCCTGGAATGCGCACTGGTCGACTCCGGTATCAACCCGGCCTGCGCGGAACTCGAGGTTACCGAAAACGTCGCCATCAAGAATATCGAGGCGGCTTCCGCAACGCTGCGCAAGCTGAAAACGCTGGGCGTGACTATCGCCATGGATGATTTCGGCACCGGCTATTCATCACTCAGCTATCTGCGTCAGTTGCCGATCGACACGGTCAAGCTCGACAAGTCCTTCGTCAGTGATATCCCCGGGAACCGGGAAGATGCCCTTATTGCACAGGCAATCATCGCCATGGCCGACAGCCTGAAGATGTCCCTGGTGGTCGAGGGAATCGAGACGGTCCAGCAACTCGACTTCTTCCGGCAGCAGGGTTGCACCCTGGCGCAGGGCTACCTGTTCAGCGCGCCGGTTCCCGCCGCAGACATACTGGAGCTGTTGCGCAATCAGGACCTCCCCGAAGCACTCAACCTGGTCAATCACTAGCTCCGGTTTCCGCAAGGCGTGCCGGTCACCGACGTGGTGTTACAGACCCCTTGCAACACTCTTCTGTCCCCCTACATCAGCTGCCAGGGCGTTTCGTCCGACAGGTTGAGCACGCGCCGGACGATCCCGATCCCGTCCTGGATGAACGCGTCGAGTTGTTGCCAGCCGGCATCCTGTCCGATCACCTCGGCGCCGTCCTGCATGATCAGCCGCATGTCGAGCGGCCGGTCGGCCGCACCGGGCGGCTGCTCGGCGGTGAGGTACAGGCCGGGCTGCGGTTCCTGCCCGCGTACCACGGCCATGATGTAGCGGTACTCGACACCATCGCTGCTTTCGATATCACCCAGCACGGTGATGGTGAACTCACCGAGGCGATAACGGTGTTTGGGTATGGCGGTACGTATTCCGGGCCGGTTCATGGGGACTTGCCGCTCCTGTCCGGATAACCATCGGCGATTATCACAGGCTCCACCATAGCGTACCGTCCACGCCGTCACCAGCACGGGATCGGGCCCTGCATACGGCTGCGCCCGTACGCCCGTGCCCCGGCAAAACACCGTCGGTCACACCGGCCAGGCGCCGGATTCCCGTCGCCCCCAACCGGAATCGCCGGTTCGCTGGCGCGACATGACAACCTTCAGCCACCGCTGAAATACATAAATCCATATAACACATAGCGTTGAAATGTAATGGCAGGATTCTTGCTGTAATTCTGTCAAAGCCACGATCACAGCCTGCGCAACGAACCGGACGTGAGTGCACGGGGCGTGAAAAGGCGCGGGCACAACCTGCCAGGACGGCACACGCAACACAGGGAAGTGTATGTATCAACAGATCAACCTGTATCAACCGGTATTCCGGCGCCAGCAGAAGATTGTTTCCGCCAGGACCATGCTGCAGATCGTGGCACTGGCGTGCCTTGTGCTGCTGGGCTTTTACAGCGCGGCAAGCTGGAACCTGTACCGGTTGCACACCACCTCCGTGGCGCTGAACCGGCAGTTTGATGCCCTGAACAGCAGGCTGGTGCAACTCGAATCCGCGCAGGGCATGAACCACGGCGAGAATATCGCCAGCCTGCAGCACACGCTCGAGACCCACCGGCAACTCTACCATCGACTCGAACAGCTGCTGCGCCGTTCCGGTACCGGTTTCAGCCGGGTTTTCGATGCGCTTGCACAGCAGACCCTGCCCGGCCTGTGGCTGACCGGCATCGCCCTGAGCGGCGCCGGCGACACCGAGTTGCGCGGCACCACCGTGGACCCGGAACTGGTACCACGTTACCTCCAGCAGCTGGCGGGACAGTCCGGTCTCGATGATCTTCCGGACGGTTCCATCCGCCTGACCCGGCGCGACGGCGCGGACACGGAAGTCGATTTCGTACTGCACGCCGGTGCCGGCGGAGCGCCAGAGCCATGAAGGCAAACTGGCAGGTCATCGAGGCACGCATCGATTCCATGCAGCCGCGCGAACGGATCCTGCTGTTGCTGGCCACGCTGGTGCTGCTGTTTTTCCTGGCGGACAGCCTCGCTTTCCAGCCGGTGTTCACACAGCAAAAACAGGCCCGGCAACTGATTGCGGACCGCGCACAGCAACTGGAGCTGCTGCGTACGCGTTCCGGCCTGCTGCCCGGGGTCGACGGCGCACAGGCGGCGAAAGACCTTCAGGTACACCTGTCCGAGGTCGACCAGCGCGGCCGGCAGTGGTTTTCCCGCCTGCTGGCACCGAACCAGGCCCTGCAGATCCTGGAGCAGGTACTGGCACACCAGCCGGGCATGGTCCTGCGCCAGGCCACCGCCTCGAAAGACACGCTGGACGAGACAGCGGACGACGACGGCAGCCCGGACAGGACCCCGGTGATCACGCGTCACCAGTTTGAATTGCAGCTGGAGGGGAACTACCCGGCCACGCGGGATTACCTGCACGCCCTGGAAGCGCTGCCCTGGAAGTTTTTCTGGGATGACATCCGCTACGACGTGACCAGTTACCCGCAGGCGCGCATCACGCTGAATATCCACACACTTGGCCTGCAGGACGGCTGACCCGATGAGTACGACGATCACAGGCCGGATACTGCTGCTGGGTACAGCCCTGTACGTAGCGCAGGCCGCGCCGGCGGCCGGCACGTTCACGGACCCGACCCGGCCAAACGGCTATGCCGTACACGGACAGGCCCGCCACCTGCCGGGCTCGGCCGGCGACTGGACGCTGAGTTCCACCCTGGTCGCACCGGATCGCCGTGTCGCGGTCATCAACGGCCACCAGGTCAGCGAAGGGGAATACCTGGACGGCGCACGGGTCGTGCGCATCGAAAAGCTGTCGGCATTGCTGTCCGCCGCCGGCAGACACATCACCCTGCACCTGCTGCCCGATATCGTGCAACACCAACCCTGACCCGGAAACCTGTCATGAAAACCGGAATACGAACCCGTCAAATGTTACTTGCCTGCCTGGCCACGGTGCTGCTGGGCGGCTGCCAGTCCATGCCGCTGCGTGACAGTAACCTGCCCTCCATCAACCATGCGCTGGCCGCAAGTCCCGACGCGCCGGCGGCAACCGCACCCGCGCCGGCCGTCGCAAGACCGGAGGAACCTGTCATCGCCACACCCGAGCCACTGCCGACCGCACCCGGCTCACCGCACATCGACGTTTCGGTCAACGCCGCACCGGCGCGGGAATTTTTCATGAGCCTGGTCAAGGGCACCGGCATGAACATGGTGGTACACCCCGATGTCAAGGGCACGATTTCCATCAGCCTGCACGACGTGACGCTGGAGGACGTGCTGACCACGGTGCGCGATGTGTACGGCTACAGCTTCCGCCGCGGCGGCAACACCTGGGAGGTGTTCCCGGCACGCATGCGTACCCAGATCTTCACCGTCGACTACCTGGACGTGGTGCGCAACGGCAGTTCCAACACCCGCATCAGTTCCGGCCAGGTCAGTACCGGAGAGGCCGCACCGGGTACCCCCGCCGGCACCGCCGGGGGTACGACCACTCCTGGCGCCACACTCGACGATGTCTCCGGCAGCATGGTCAGGACCGAGTCTGATTCGGATTTCTGGAAGGAATTGCGCGAATCGCTCACCCTGATGGTCGGCGACGGGGACGGCCGCAAGGTGGTCCTGCACCCGCAGACCGGCATTATCGTGGTGCACGCCATGCCGGAGGAACTGCGCGACGTGGGAGAATTTCTTGCCCACATAGAAAATGCCTCGCAGCGGCTGGTCGTGCTCGAAGCCAAGATCATCGAGGTCACACTGAATGATCACTTCCAGTCCGGCATCAACTGGAACGCACTGGTGGAATTCGGTGACAACAAGTCGATCCTGTTCGGACACAGCGGCGGCGGCACCGTGTTCGACACCGGTGCAACCGGACTTGCCGGATCCACGGTACCACTGGTCAACGGCACACAGACCACCGGCTTCGACACCACCGCGTTCGGGGGTGCCTTCACCATCAATGCAAACCTGAATGACTTCAATGCACTGATCGAACTGCTCAAGACACAGGGCGACGTACAGGTACTGTCCAGCCCGCGCATCTCGACGGTGAACAACCAGAAGGCGGTGATCAAGGTGGGCCAGGACGAGTTCTTCGTCACCGACGTCAATACCAATACCGATACCACCAACGCCGGCATCAACCAGAATGTGGATGTCACGCTGACCCCCTTCTTCACCGGGGTGGCACTGGATGTCACGCCGGAGATCAGCAAGGACGGCAACGTGATCCTGCATATCCACCCCGCCATCAGCGAGGTCATAGAGAAGACCAAGAGCATCAAGGTCTCCACCCACGATGATCTGTCGGTCCCGCTCGCACTCAGCACGATCCGGGAAACCGACAGCGTGGTGCGCGCCGCCAGCGGCCAGGTCGTCGTACTGGGCGGCCTGATGAAAGACTCCGTGCGGGAGGAGCAGGCGCGCACGCCGCTGCTGGGCGATATCCCGCTGCTGGGTGAAATGTTCCGGCACCGGCGCGAGATCTCGTCCAAGAGCGAGCTGGTGATCCTGCTGCGCCCTGTCGTGATTGACAGCAATCACCAGTGGAGTGGTCAGCTGCGCAGCACAGCGGACCGTTTCGGCAGCCTGCACGGCTCACCGTAGACGGGCGGCGGAGATCGCGGGGGAAACACCCATGGCAGCCAACATGCAACGCAACAAGGTCCGCATCGGTGACCTGCTGGTCGAGCAGAAGCTGATCTCCGAGGGACAGTTGCGCACCGCACTCGCTGAACAGAAAAAGTCCGGTCGCAAGCTGGGCCGGGTGCTGATCGACAACGGCTACGTCGACGAGGAGTCGATGCTGAGGCTGCTGGCGGCCCATCTCGGCATGCCATACGTGGACCTGTCATCCTTTGAACTCAATGCGCGGCTGGTACAGCGTCTGCCGGAAACCGACGCGCGGCGTTTTCGTGCACTGGTCCTGAAAGAAACCGCCGACGGCCTGCTGGTTGCGATGGGTGATCCCACCAATATTTTCAACTATGACAGTCTCGTCAAGGTCCTGAAACAGCCGGTCGAGCTGGCCGTGGCCAGGGAGGACGAACTGCTGTCCTGTATCGACCGGATGTACAACGGCGGCGACCAGTTGCAATCGCTGGCCAGCGAGGTCGGCAAGGACCTGTCGGACAGCACCTTCGACCTCGACCGCCTGATGGCGTCCAGCAGCCAGGGCGATGCGCCGGTGGTACGGCTGATCCAGAATATCTTCGAGTCCGCGGTCAAGGCCAAGGCTTCCGATATCCATATCGAACCGGACGAAAACCTGCTGCGCATCCGCCGCCGGGTGGACGGAATCCTGCACGAACAGATCGTGGACGAAAAGCACATCGCCGCGGCGATGGTGTCGCGACTCAAGCTGATGGCGAACGCGGACATCTCGGAGAAACGCCTGCCCCAGGATGGCCGTTTCTCGGTGCATATCCGGGACCGCCAGATCGACGTCCGCCTGTCCACGATCCCCACCCAGAACGGTGAAGGCGTGGTGATGCGCCTGCTCGACCACAGCAATTCGGTCTGCAGCCTGGACGAACTGGGCATGCCGGCGGAGATGCTGGCCACGTTCCGCAGGATCATCCACAAACCGCACGGCCTGGTACTGGTCACCGGACCGACCGGCAGTGGCAAGACCACCACGCTGTACAGCGCACTGAGCGAACTGAACTCACCGCAACGCAAGATCATCACCATCGAGGACCCGGTGGAATACCGCCTGCCGCGCATCAACCAGGTGCAGGTCAACCACAAGGTCGGACTGGACTTCGCACGCGTACTGCGCAGCGCGCTGCGACTGGACCCGGACGTACTGCTGCTTGGTGAAATTCGCGACCGCGAAACCGGGGAGATCGGCCTGCGCGCCTCGCTGACCGGCCACCTGGTGCTGTCCACACTGCACACCAACGATGCCGTCAGCACGGCCCTGCGCCTGATGGACATGGGCCTGGAAGGTTACCTGGTCGCCTCCGCTGTCCAGGGGATCCTTGCACAGCGCCTGGTACGGCGCGTGTGCAGCCACTGCCGCACGCAACAGGCGCCGGATACCGGCGAACTGGCCTGGCTGCAGGAACTGGCCGGCGAGGAAACGGAACGGCACGATTATCACATCGGAAGCGGCTGCAATCACTGCAATCATACCGGCTACCTGGGCCGCATCGGCATCTACGAACTGCTGGTCATGAGTGAGGAACTGGCCATGGCGCTGCGCCGCAGCGACCAGGAGGCGTTCCAGCGTGCAGCACAGGCGCAGCCGGGATACCGGCGACTGGCGCAGAACGCGCTCGATTATGCCCGCCAGGGGATCACTTCCATCGCCGAGGTCATGCGCCTCTGTGGCTGGGCCGACTGATGCCGCTCTTCAGATACAAGGCCCGCGGCAACCACGGTGACGCGATCGAAGGCACCATCGAGGCGGCCAGCACCGACGTCGCCGCCGCGCGCCTGATCGAGGGCGGACTGACCCCGGTCGACATCCAGCTGCAGATCGGACAACTGTTGCTCGACGGCCGCCTGAAGGCCCTGTTCGCGCCCCGCGTGGGCTATGTGGATCTGATCCAGTTCAGCCGGCAGATGCACAGCATGCTGCGCGCCGGCGTACCGATCTTCCGCGCCGTCACGGGACTCTCGACGACCGCAAGTAACCGCACCCTGGCAAAGACACTGGGCGAGGTCGCCATCAGCCTGGAATCCGGACACAGCCTGTCGGAGGCACTGGGCCGGCATCCCGGGGTATTTTCGATGTTCTACATCAGCCTGGTGCGGGTCGGCGAGACCAGCGGCAAGCTGGAGGAGATCTTTCGCCAGCTTGCCTTTTACCTGGACCGCGAAAAGGTCACCCGTGACAAGATCAGGGCGGCGCTGCGTTATCCGACCTTCGTCCTCAGCGCCATCGCCATCGCGCTGGCGGTGATCAGCATCTGGGTCATCCCGGCCTTTTCCAACCTGTTCCGGAGCTTCGGCGCCGAACTGCCGTTACAGACCCGCATCCTGATGGCCATCTCGCAGTTTGCCGTGACATGGTGGCCCCAGCTGGCGCTGGCCACGGTTGCCATGGTTACCGGGCTGCGTCTCTACACCCGCAGCGGCGAGGGACGCTATCGCTGGGACAAGCTGAAGCTGCGCCTGCCGCTGGCCGGGCACGTCATCTACCAGGCCCTGCTGGCGCGCTTCAGTCACCTGTTTGCCCTTGCCATGGCCGCCGGTGTGCCGCTGACCACGGCACTGACCGTGGTGGCACATGCGCTGAACAACAGTTACCTGGAAGAACGCATCCTCGGCATGCGCGGCGGTATCGAGCAGGGCAAGCCGCTGAGCCAGACGGCCGCCAGCAGCGGCATCTTCGATGCCCTGGTCCTGCAGATGCTGGCCGTGGGCGAGGAGTCCGGCACCATCACCGACCTGCTGCAGGAAGTGGCCGAGTACTACGACCGCGAGGTGGCGTTTGCCACCGACCGGCTCAGCGCGTCGATCGAACCGGTGCTCACGGTGGTGATCGGCGGCCTGGTGCTGGTCCTGGCCCTGGGCGTGTTCCTGCCGATGTGGGACTTCGCCTCGGTGGCCTTGCACTGACTGGATAACAATATGAATTGTATACGAATAATAACGGTATTTTACTAAAGCAACGCAGCGGCTTGCCGCTGAGATGTTACACGGGTTCACCTGTCAACCAAAGGAGTGGAAACATGAACAAGCCAAAGGGATTTACCCTGATTGAACTGGTGATCGTTATCGCCGTCCTCGGACTGCTGGCCGCGATCGCCGTACCGAAATTTGTCGACCTGTCCTCGGACGCACTGGTTGCCTCCAAGAAAGGCATGAGTGGCGCCGTCAAGAGCTCGCAGGCCATTGCGATTGCCGACCTGAAACGGTTCCCCACCGTGACCGAGCTCAAGGGCTACGTCAACGGTGAAAACATCGTTGCGGCCGCCGACGGCATCCAGGTCCGGATCGACGACACCGACTACACGGTACCGACCTTCACGGATTCCAGCTGCACAACGGCGACCACCGCCGTGGGCGATACCGTGCAGTGTGTCGGCTCCATTCCGTAACGGAGTGGCCCGAACCCGTGCAAGCGGAAGGGCGGATGCAACTCCGCCCTTCCGCGCCTGCATGGCGGAGCGTCGGCATGCGGTACTGCAGGCCCGGACAATGCGGCTTCACCCTGATCGAACTGGTGACCGTACTGGTCATGCTCGGCATCGTGTCGGCGCTGGCGCTGCCGCGCTGGTCGCCGTCTGACAGCACGGTCGCCACGCAGGCGGACCGGCTGGCGCGCGACCTGCGCCATGCCCAGTCACTGGCGCTCAGCCAGGGCCGCCGGCTGACCTTCGATGTACAGTCCGCAGGCAGCTATCGCGTCACCGACAACGGCGGGAACACCGTAACCGACCCGGCGACCCGGTCACCATTCAGCGTCAGCCTGGAGAACAACGTTACGCTGGCCGGCAATGATCTCGAGTTCGACAGCCTGGGCCGGCCGCTGAATGCCGGCAGCCTGGCGAGCGGCGCACAGGCATTCACCCTCAGCGGCACAGCCCGCACGGCGACCGTCACGGTCAGCCCGGTCACCGGCTTTGTCAGGGTGACACCATGACGACCTGCAGCGGCCAGCGCGGCTTCACCCTGCTGGAACTGGTCATGGTCATCGTGATCGTGGCGCTGGCCTCGGTCCCGATCCTCGGCCAGTTCAGCCAGGCCGCCAGCGCGCAACTGGTCGACGAATCCATCCAGACCGCGGCACAACTGGCGCAGGAACGTGCAGAAAGCGTACTCGCCCTGCGCCGCGCCAGTGGTTACGCGGCCATCGCTACCGGCACCACCACCGATACACTGAACGGCACCTACAGTGGCTATACCCGTACCTTGACCGTAAATTCTCCCGCGACCGGTAACGGATGCGCCAGTGGCGCAAGCTGCAAGGAAGTCATTGTCAACGTGGCCAGTGGCGGCAGGACCCGGGCCACGGTCAGCTTCATGCTGGTGGACTACTGATGTACGCGCGGCGACAGCGCGGTTTTACCCTGATCGAGATGGTCATCAGCCTGGTCATGCTGGCGCTGCTCGGCGCGGCGGCCGGGCGCGGTCTGGCCGGCGGTGCACTGGCCTTCTCCGGTACTGCCGATGCCATGCACACACTGGGCAACCTGCGCTATGCCGGTGAACGGCTGGCGCGCGAACTGCGCGAGATACGTCGCGACCCGCTGGCGCCATCCCGGTACGACATCAGCAGCATGACCGCGACCACGCTCAGCTTCGTGCGCAGCGACGGCATCATGGTCACCCTGAACAGTGCACCGCCGCTGCTGACCATGGCCTACTCCGCCCCGGCCGGTACCCATACCCTGACCGACGGGGTCAACAGCATGAATTTTTCCTACTACCAGGCCGATGGCAGCACTCCCGCGACCGGCAGCAGCGACGTGGCGTTTGTCGAGTACGACCTGGTGCTGGAGCGTTCCGGCAACAGCTATCCGCAACGTTGTCGCGTGGCACTGAGGAACGTGCAATGAAGCAGGGCGGCATGCGGCGGCAACGGGGTGCGGTCACGCTGGTTGGCGCCCTGTTCCTGATCTTTGTCATGGTCGTCCTGCTGGCGTCGGCCCAGCACATGGCCGCCAGCGGCATCAATGACACCGCACAGCAGAGCGACGGTATCGAGGCACTGTTTGTTGCCGAAAGCGGGCTGGAGCGCGCGGCCTGGCGCTACAGTAACGGGACCGCCTGCCCTGCCCTGACCGGGGAAACCGCCAGCGTCGCACGCGGCGACTTCACCATCCAGGGGGCCGGCCTGAATGGCACCCTGTGCAAGGTCCGGGTCTCCGGCACGGTCGGTTCCGGCACGGCCGCCGACGCGGCCACCCGCATCATCGAGGGCGAACTGACTCCCCCGGCCGGTGGCGGCGGGTGGGTTGCCGCCGATCGCCACGGCGGCGATGCACAGATCCTGCACTGGAGCGGCAGCGACTGGACCGACGACGGCCCCTATGCCGCCCTGCCCTACAGCAACCTGAATGGCATCACCTGCGCAGCTCCGGATGACTGCTGGGCCGTGGGTGACGACAGGAACAACAGCGAGTTCATTGCCCACTGGAACGGCACCACCTGGAGTCAAGCAGGCCCCTACGGCGCGGTCCCCGATGTGACACTCAACAGTGTCACCTGTGTTTCCAGCGCGGACTGCTGGGCCGTCGGGAATGCATCCTCCGGTGGCAGAGGTCGCGGAAGAAGGGGCGGCGGAGGAAGAGGCGGCGGGGGCAGCAGCAACGGCGAGGTGATCATCCACTGGAATGGCAGCAGCTGGTCCCGTGTCGGTCCCAACGGCAGCATCCCGGACGTGGACCTGAACAGCGTGGCCTGTGTCAGCGCTAACGACTGCTGGGCGGTGGGCAACGAGCTTGGCAGCGGCTGGAACCGTGAGGTGCTGCTGCACTGGAACGGCAGCAACTGGAGCCGCGCCGGGCCGTATTACGGCGTGCCCAGCGAGAATCTGAACAGCGTGTACTGCGTGGCCAGCAACGACTGCTGGGCGGTGGGCGACAGTAATGGCGGCGAGCTGATCATCCACTGGAACGGCAGCAGCTGGAGCCGCTCCGGCCCCTACGGCGGTATCCCCGACGAGAACCTGCTGGACGTGCACTGCGCCACCGGCAATGACTGCTGGGCGGTGGGCAACAGCAACGGGGGCGAGCTGATCATCCACTGGAACGGCAGCAGCTGGAGCCGCTCCGGCCCCTACGGCAGCGTACCGGACCAGGACCTGTTCGCGGTCTCCATGGTCAGTACGGCCGAAGGCTACGCGGTGGGTGCCAACGGCACCGCGGCGGTCTGGAACGGCAGCAGCTGGAGCGGCGTATCCACACCGACCAACAGTGATCTCAACGACGTGTACATGGATGGCAGCAGCGGCAGCGGCGGTGTCACGCTGGCGCACTGGACCGAGGTCATCCAGTGAACGCACATTCTCCTGACACAAACCGCCACTCGGGCAAGCGAGGTTTCCCATGTTCAGTTTTACACGCAAGACACGCCGTGACGGCCTGACCGCCATCGTACCGGGCACGGACGGCATGGCAATCGCACGGACACAGACCGGCGATCACCAGCATCCCGTGCTGGAATGTTGTGAGTTCCTGCCGGAAAACCCGGATGACGCCGGCCTGAAGCAACACCAGCACCGGCGCTGCACTACCCTGCTTGCCGTCGGCGAATACCAGCTGCTGGTCGTGGATGCACCGGAAGTGCCACCGGAGGAATTGCGTGCCGCGATGCGCTGGCGTATCCGGGAACTCATCGACTTTCATATCGACGATGCCGTACTGGATGTGTTTGACGCGCCACCGTCCGGACCGGGCGGCTCCCGCCACCAGCTGTTTGTCGTCGTGGCGCGCAGCGCCACCGTTCGCCAGCGCATCGACGAGCTGGAGCAGGCAGGCATCAACCTCGACATCATCGACATACCGGAACTGGCCATGCGCAACCTGGCAACCCGGTTGCCGGAAGACGAGGCCGGGCTGGTCACGCTGTACTTCAGCGAACACCAGTGCCTGATCACCATCACCCGGGCCGGCACCCTGTACCTGAGCCGCAACATCGAGATCGGTTATCGCGACCTGCAGGAAAATTCCGCCACGCCACAGGCACTCAGTAACCGCCTGGCACTGGAGATCCAGCGCTCAATGGATTACTACGAACAGCAATATCACCAGGCAGCGGCAGGCGCGATCGCCATCCTGCCGATCCCGGTCACCCTGTTCGGGCTGGAAGATGCCCTGCAGCAATCGCTGGGGCTGCGCACCCGCACCCTGCGGATCGGGGACATTGTCGAGTGCAGCGATGAACCCGGGCAGCCACACGCGGCTGCGTGCATGCTGGCGCTTGGCAGCGCGCTGCGGCAGGAAGTAGTAACCCTGTAGTGCAAGCCGGGATCCCGGGCCGGAACCCACCGCAGGATCACATTCCCGCCGGGACAGGACCGGCAGGCGGACCGGATGTCCGTCCTGGCGCGATCCTGGCCGGCAGCGATGCCGGGTCCACGACACCGCAGTGACAGCGGGGGATAAGCCGGGACGGTGCTAGTCCGTACGCCCGGACTCACGCCAGGCGAACGAGCAGTCGAGGTGGGTACGTACCGTGATCAGACCGCTGAGTCCGTCTTCCCGCATGATATCCATCGGGCGGCGCCGGCGCAGCCGCTTGCAGGGCTGTTGCAGCCAGTGCACACCGATCTGCTGGTTGCGCGGAAATGTGGTCCGCAGGGCATCGGCAATCCCCAGCAGGTGTTCCACCCGGAGCATGACATCCGGGTCGTCCGGCAACGGGGTGTCGTCCTGGTAGCATTGCAGGTTGCTGTCTGACGCAGCCCCGGACAGGGCCAGCATCAAGGCCTGGTCAGTCGCGCTGACTCCCCACTCTTCAAGGATGTTGAATACCATGCGCCCCAGTTCGAGGCGGTCACGCTCGGTCAGACTGTTCATTGTTCTGCACGACTCCATAGCAAATCTGCCGCCCGGCAAACGAAACACCTGGCCCGGCAGATACCGGCAACCCGGCCTGCTATGTTACCTGAATTGCCACTGCACGTCCGGACCGCGGGAACACCGCACCAGGACTGCAGACGCCCTGCAAGGCATCACATAACGACGGGTTATTCGGCTGCCCGGGTATTTCCCGTATAATCAGCAGGGTCCCTTTTTGCGCACGCAGGATTCCAGTACACTGCTGCCGTTGTGAACCGGCGACGGAAACCGCGCATGATCCACGCACTACTCACCCCGCCGTGGCCCCCGGCAATCCCGGTTACGTCTCCCGGCCAGGTCCGCGGTCACCGGCGCGCAGCTGGCGCAACAGCGGACCCCGCACCTCATGCCTAGGAAGCAGTCGGATACGGGCGATCGTCGCGGGCCGGGTGGGAGAACGAGATCATTATTCCGATCGCTCAAGGAGACCAGCCGTAGCTATCTGGCAAGAAGGTTCGGAAACACAGGCCGCACTCCTGCCGGCGCAGCAGATCAGCCCCGGTTCCGCAAGGTTCCTGCACACCGGAACAGTCACAGTGTCATCGGACTTGTCATCCTGCTGGCCGTGGTGGCCCTGCTTGCCGGCTACATCACGACCATCCTGATCCGGCACACTATCCGCGACATGCAGCGTCTGCACGAGGATATCAACCAGCAACAGAATGAACTGCACAGGATCTCGACCGCCATAGAGCACCACCTTGGCAATGCCCGCATGACCATCCTCAGCATCCTGTACAAGGATGCCGCGTTGAACGGCTCGGAAGTCAGCACGCGCTCGCTCGGCGAACTGAACATGGCGATCCGCGAACTGGAATCGATCCTCCCCCCCGACGCCATCGCCAGTTACCGGGGTGTGATCGACAATATCGCCTCGGACTTCGTCGCCCTGCATTACCGGGCACTGAACTGGCGGGTGGAACACGACCACGCCTTGCAATCCGATTACCAGGCACCCCTGGCAACCGTGCGCGACTACCTGGTACAGCTGCAGGCCGCCAACGAGACCGTACCCGACCAGATACTGTCCCTGCAGCGGCAGGACACGCCCGGTACGGAGACACACGGTCCGCATGTGACGGAACAGGCAGCCGGATCGGCACACAGCCTGACCAGCGCCGTGCGTGCCGGCATTAACGACATCGGCCGGATCGTCGAGTCCATGGTCAGTTCCGCGGACCTCAGGCGACTGACCACCTTGCGCGAGACCCGGCTGTTGCCGGCACTGAAAGTGCTGCGCGAGCGCGTGTCTGCCCTGCCTGCCGGCGTTACGGCAATCACCGTGCCCCAGATCGATCACCTCGCGCAGCTGATCGTTGGCGATGCTCCGGAGAACGACGCCGGACCACCGGAACCCGATGGCGTGACAGGCCTGAACGGGGCACTTGCCAACCACATGGCATTGAAGAAGGAGCAGGCTCAGCTGAACTTCACACTGCATGAAAAATCCGAGCAGATCCAGGCAAGCCTGAACCGGATCACGGACTCGATCGGCAAGCAGCAGGAAAAACTGCGTGCCGACAGCAAGCGCCTCTCTTCCGGCATGTTCAGCAAGCTGCAGGTAATCCAGGTTTCATCCGCCGGATCATTCCTGCTGATTGTCGCAGTCATTGTCTTCGCTGTGCACCGGCAGGTTACACAGCTGACACGGCTGAAAACCGAGGCCCAGCAGGCCAATATCGCCAAGAATTACCTGATGCAGAGAATGCATGACAGCGAAACCCGGCACCGCATACTGTTCGAAACGGTGGTTGCTGCACTGGTGACCACCGATGACGAGGGGTTTATCGAGAGTTTCAACCCCGCGGCAGTGAAGATGTTCGGTTACCGGCCTGCCGAGATCGTCGGCAGGAACATCATCAGGCTGATTCCGGAACGCTATCAGCGCGGACACCTGGCGGGCATGGCGCAGCTGAAAAAGTCCGGCCACTCCTCCATGCTGGGACAGAGCGCGGAACTCACCGCACTGCGCAAGGATGGCACCGAGTTCCCGATCAGTCTTGCTGTCAATGCCATGGTACTGAAAGACCGCCGCCTGTACTGCGGCATCATCACGGACATCTCCGGCAGGATCGAGATTGAAAACCGCCTGACCGAAGCCAGAAACCGGGCGGAGGCCAGTGACCGCGCGAAAAGCGAATTCCTGGCCACGATGAGCCACGAGATCCGTACCCCGATGAACGGTATACTCGGTGTGGTGCAACTGCTGCTGAACAGCAAACTCGGCAGTGAACAGGAGATGTTTGCCCGCAGCATACAACGCGCCGGCAATTCGCTGCTGTCGATCATCAACGATATCCTGGACCTGTCGCGCATCGAGGCACAGCGGCTGGAACTGAACCCGGCCCCCTTCGACCTCGGAGAACTGGTTGCGGACATCGACACGATGTTCTCGGAATCCGCCAGCCGCAAGGGCATCCGGTTCACCTGCCACTTTCCTGCCGGCCTGCGGCATGTCTGGATCGGGGACGAGGTGCGGCTGCGCCAGATCCTCAACAACCTGGTCGCCAATGCGGTGAAGTTCACCCGTCACGGGGAGGTCGAACTGACACTCAATGCCGAAACACAGACCCGCGACGGCGCGACCCTGCTGTTTACCGTGCGCGACACCGGGATCGGGATCAGTCCGGCCATGCAGGCGCATATTTTCGAGTCCTTTGTACAGGCCGACAGCACGAATACCCGTGAATTCGGTGGCAGCGGCCTCGGGCTGACGATCTGCAAACGGCTGGTTGAACTGATGAACGGGGAAATCGGCGTCGACAGCTCACCCGGACAGGGCTCCGAATTCTGGTTCCGCATCTTTCTCCCCGGTACGGACCAGCTGCCGCCGGCACTGTCCGGTGCAACGGGCGATGCGCAATTGCCCGTGGTAGCGGCGGATATCCTGCTGGTCGAGGACAACTACCTGAACCAGCTGGTAGCCGACCACATGCTGGAGCAACTGCAGTGCCGGGTGTTCATTGCAAACAACGGCAACGAAGCGCTGACCCTGCTCGACAGCCACGCCTTCGACCTGGTCCTGATGGATTGCCAGATGCCGGTCATGGACGGCTACGAGGCCACACAGCGGATCCGCGAGCAGGAACGCCAACGCGGTGCACGACGTATCCCTATCATCGCCCTGACCGCCAATGCCATGAGCTATGACCAGGACAAGTGCCTGGCCGCGGGCATGGATGACTACCTCAGCAAGCCACTGACCATGGATGCACTGGTTGCCGCCCTGCACAGGCAACTGCCACAGCAACGCCCGGCCGACCATGTCCGCACGCCGCACGATCGCGACCTCACCCCGGATGCGCCGGGCGCAAAGTTCAACCCTGCCGTACTGCTGGAAGTAAAACAGCACAGCCTGCTGACCCGGGTGATCCATATGTATTTCTCGGAGGCGGTAAAGACACTGGAGTCGATGCAGGAACTGTTGTCGCAGGAAAACTTCGTCGAGCTGGGCCGTGTCGCACACCGGTTCAAGTCCGGGAATGCGCAGATCGGTGCAGTGGACCTGGCAGCCCGGTGTGACCGGTTGATCCGGGCCGCCCGCGCTGGAAACTCCGGACAGTGCCTTGCGACGCTGCGCACACTCGAACAGGGTTACCGGGAACTGGTACCGGAACTGAACAGGCTCGGACTACAGGCAGAAAACACTGCATTGTCCGAACCGACGGCCTAGGGAACCTCTGATTAATTCGTCATTGCGAGGAACGTAGTGACGAAGCAATCT
>CAZMAK010000024.1:0-26160 GCA_964564245.1 uncultured Ectothiorhodospiraceae bacterium
AGTTCCTGGGGCCGGCGGCACTGCTGCAGTCCTGGCGCTTCCTGGCCGACAGCCGTGACCAGGCCACCGACGAACGCCTGGCCAACCTCGAAGGACCGTTCAAGCTGTTCCGCTGCCACACCATCATGAACTGCGTGGAGGTGTGCCCGAAAGGGCTCAACCCGACCCGTGCCATCGGCCGGATCAAGGAACTGATGATCAAGCGGACTACCTGATGCCGGTCGAACACGACAAGGGTACCGAATTCAACCGGCTGTGCTGGCAGTGCCGGCGCGGCATGCGCGAACTCGACGAATTGCTGCGCTCCTTCCTGCTGCGGCGTTACACCACGCTGGATGCCGGCGAGCAGCATACCTTCAACCGCCTGCTGGACTATCCCGACGGCGTGTTGCTGGAACTGCTGATGGGACGCATGACCCCGGCGGACCAGGAGGTTGCCCGGCTTGTCCACGCCATACGCCACACCGCTCAGGCTTGAGCCCGCCCGTTCGGTATTACTGGGCGGCTGGCTGCTGGCGACTCATACCGGTACTGCGCTGCTGTTGCCCGCATTGCCGGTGCCGCCGTTCGTGCAGCTGGCCCTGGGCGCCCTGTTGCTGGTCGATCTGCTCCGGCACTGGCTGGGGCAGGTCGTCCGCTGTTCGCGCGGAGCGCTGCGTGCCCTGACCTGGCAGCACGGTAGCAGCTGCCGGGTAGCGCTGGCGTGCGGTGCGGAGTTCGAGGCCACGCTCGAGTCGCGTGCCGTCGTGCTGCCCTGGCTGGTCATCCTGCACTACCGCACGGGCCGGCGGCGCCATCACCTGCTGCTGTTGCCGGACATGCTGGATGCGGTCAGCCTGCGGCGCCTGCGGGTACGCCTGCGCATGGAGCTGTCCGGGCAGTCCTGATCGCGTGGCCGTAACCGGCGGCTCCGCACCTGTCCAGCCGCGCAGGCAGCGCATACAATCCCTGCGATGAAGCACCTGCTGTATTCCCTGTGCCTGCTGGTCCTGCTGGCGTGCAGCCAGCCGCCGGACGCCGTGATTCGCTTCGGGCTGGCCACCGCGCCGGCCAGCCTCGATCCGCGCCTTGCCAGCGATGCCACGTCCGCCCGCATCAACCGCCTGTTGTATCGCCGGCTGGTGGATTTTGACGACCAGGCCCGGCCGGTACCCGCGCTGGCGACCTGGGAACAGCTGGGGCCGACACACTGGCGCTTCCACCTGCGCCGGCCACGGGCGCCGTTTCATGACGGGACACCGTTAACGGCACGCGACGTGGCGGCAACCTACCGTTCCATCCTCGCGCCGGGAAGTCTCTCGCCGCAGGCCGGCACGCTGCGGCTGATTCGCACGATCGAGGTGCGGGATGACGACACGCTCGACTTCGAGCTCGATCACTCCGACCCGCTGTTTCCCGGCTACCTGGTCATCGGCATCGTGCCGGCACACGCGATCGCCAGCGGCCAGCCCCTGCAACGGCAACCGCTCGGCAGCGGACCGTTCCGCTTCACCGCCTGGCCCGATCCCGGCCGGTTGCGGCTGACCCGCATCGCCGACGGGCAGGTGATCGAGTTCCAGCGCGTCGGCGATCCCACGGTGCGCACACTGAAACTGCTGCGTGGCGAACTGGACCTGGTGCAGAACGACCTGCCGGCCGAACTGGTCCGCTATCTCGCCAGGCAACCGGGGATCCACCTGCTGCGTGCGCCCGGCAGCAACTTCGCCTACCTGGGGTTCAACCTGCAGGATCCGGCCACGGGCGACCTGCGCGTCCGTCAGGCCATTGCACATGCCATCGACCGGGCGGCCATCGTGCGTTATGTCCTTGGTGGTGCCGCGCGACCGGCCGCGGCCCTGCTGCCACCGGAACACTGGGCCGGCAACCCGGAACTGTCCGCGCCGGCCTTCGATCCCGCCCTGGCACGCCGCCTGTTGCAGGAGGCCGGCTACGATGCACAACACCCGCTGTCACTCGATTACAAGACCTCCACCGACCCGGTACGGTTGCGCATCGCCACCATCATCCAGCAACAGCTGGCCGACGTGGGCATCCGCATGAAACTGAACAGCTACGACTGGGGTACCTTTTTCGGCGACATCAAGGCCGGCCATTTCCAGCTCTACAGCCTGATGTGGGTCGGTATCAGGACGCCCGATATCTTCCGTTATGCCTTCCACAGTGAATCGCTGCCGCCGGACGGCGCCAATCGCGGCCGCTATGCCGACCGTGAAACCGACCGGTTGATCGAACAGGCCGAGGCGGCGCCCACGCCGGACGCGCAGGCGCAGGCCTGGCGGCAGTTGCAGGCCCGCCTGCTGGCGATGCTGCCCTGCGTGCCGTTGTGGTACGAAGACCACGTGGCTGCCCTGCGGGCGGGCATTACGGGTTACCGGCTGGCCGAGGACGGTAATTACGACGGATTGACCGACGTGCAAAAACATACCGGGGTGCGTACAGCGGGCCACACCGGCGACCACTGACCGGTATAATCCGCGCATGCAACCGGCCCGCGACGATTTGCTCATCCGCATCAGTATCGGTGAACAGCGCCTGCAGCTGTCGCAGGCGGACCGCGTACTCATGGACGTGGCCGTGTCCACCGCGGCCAACGGCCCCGGTGAACGCCGGCACACCGAATGCACGCCGCGAGGCTGGCACCGGGTGCGCGCCCGGATCGGCGCGGGTTGCGCCCCGGACACCGTGTTCGTCGGGCGCCGGCCGACCGGTGAAATCTACACACCCGCACTGCGTGCGGCGCACCCGGACCGGGACTGGATGCTGACCCGCATCCTCTGGCTGTGCGGGCAGGAACCCGGCCGGAACCGTTTCGGCGAGGTCGACACCATGCGCCGCTATATCTATATCCACGGCTGTCCGGACGAGGACCGCATGGGAATCCCGTCCTCGCACGGTTGCATCAAGATGCGCAACCACGAGGTCATCGAACTGTTTGACCGGGTGAGGGCGGGGACACCGGTGCTGATCCAGGAAGCGGCGCTGTAGTGAAGGATCAGGAGCCAGGTTCCGGTCAGCGTGCACACGGCAGGGCGGCGGACGGACTGCAGTTGTTCGCGATTATGCCGAGCGGGTCGATCTGGTTGATCAGTCGTTGCCAGAGGTGCCCGGGATCGCCCTCGAACAGCAGGGCGGTATCACCGGTGATGACGTACCAGGACTGGTTGTCCACTTCCTGTTGCAGCTGGCCGGATCCCCAGCTGGCCTGTCCCGCGAACAGGCGCAGTTCACTGGATGGCTTGTCTGCCTTCTCCAGCTGTTCCAGCATCTTCAGGTAACTGCTGGCATACACGTCGTCACGCACGTGCAGGGCCAGGCTGGTCGGGTAATCGCCACGAAACACCATCACCATGGTGTGCGGGCTGAGCGGTCCGCCCTCGTACACCGGGAAGCTGCCGATCCCGTACGCATGCGTGTCGGGCAACAGGTCCGCCACCCGCAAGTCCAGCGGACGGTTCAGCACCACGCCTACCGACCCCGCCTCGTCATGCTGTAACAGGTAGACCACGGACTGCGCGAAATACTGACCGTACAGGCCACGCTGCGCAACCAGGAAACGGCCGGGGGCCGGTTCCGCCACCGTCACCACCGCGCCGGCCGTCGCGCCGATGCCGGTCAGCAGCAGGACTAAGAGGGCAAGCATCCTGAACATGGCGGGTCCAGCTTGTCAGTAAAAACGGGCGCCTGCAAGGGGCCGGCCAGGGACGTTCCGAAGCCCGATCGGATCACGACCCGCTCACTCGGCATCCCGGTCCGCTTGCCGCTCCGGGGTGCCCGGACTGCGCCTGACAAAGGGTACGACGACCGGTGTGCCCGCCTCCTCAATCTGCTGGCGCAGGTTGACATGAAAACAGCGTTTCCCGCTGAACAGGGCCGAGATCAGTGCGCCGTCGCCTTTCCAGTCATGCAGGGCAGCGGCCAGGATATGCAGCAGGCTGAAGGCGGCCAGCAGTTGTCCCAGGGTGGTGTGCAGCACGGAAAACGAAACGCCGTACGGTGAGCCGGGCAGGTCATGCAGGAAACCGCTCAGCAGTTCGGCGGCCAGCACGGCCAGAACCAGCACATAGCATGGTGCCCACAGCGGATTGTGTGCATACCAGGCCGGCAACGGGGCGCGCGCAAAACTGAGGTAAAACCTCAGCATCTGCAGGATGGCCTGCCACTGGCTGCGTCCGGGCAACAGGGTGCGCCAGTGTGAACTGCCCGGGACAAACAGCAGGCCGACGCGCAGCAGCAGGGCAATGACCAGCAGTTGGCCGACCATGACATGCCAGTCGTGCCAGAAGGCGACGTCGGCTGCACCCAGTGCCAGTGTCCAGGCACTGAACAGCTCGAACGTCACACCACAGGCAATCAGCCAGTGCGCCAGTCGCATCCAGCCGGACCAGATCTGTACATAGCGGACCGGGTCAGTATTCATCGCGGTGACTCATGCCGTGATACCAGGGCGCAGTGCCCGACGGAAACATGCCACCAGTATAGCCCGGTGAAACCGCACGGCACACCGGACCCGGATACGGACCGGCGCCTGCGGCGGCTGCATCGCTGCCGCGGTTTGCGGTACTCTCCCGTGATGCATGCCTATCTGATCCGGCGACTGCTTGGCGCGATTCTCACCCTGCTTGGCGTAGTCACGATCGTCTTCCTGTTCATTCACCTGATACCGGGCGATCCCGTGGAAATCATGCTGGGCGAGTCCGCCACCGGTGCGGACCGCGCGGCACTGCGCCATGCGCTGGGCCTCCAGCAGCCGCTGCCGGTGCAATATCTGCATTACCTGGGCGGCATCCTGCAGCTCGACCTGGGAGACTCGATTCACCGGCAACTGCCGGTCGTGCAGTTGCTGCGGGAGCGCCTGCCTGCCACGGGTCTGCTGGCACTGGTCACGCTGTGCCTGACCGTTTTGCTGGCGCTGCCGCTGGGTATCCTCGCCGCCATCCGCCGCAATACGGCCTGGGACAGTGCCGCGATGGGCTTCTCCCTGCTCGGGGTGTCCCTGCCCAACTTCTGGCTGGGACCCCTGCTGATCCTGCTGTTCTCGCTGTGGCTGGGCTGGTTCCCGGTCAGTGGCCAGGCCGGTGCGGCCTCCGTGGTGCTGCCGGCACTGACACTGGCAACCGGCCTGACCGCAGTGCTCTCGCGCATGATTCGCAGCAGCATGCTGGATGTGCTGCACGAGGATTACCTGCGCACTGCGCGGGCCAAGGGCCTGCCGCCGGTACGCGTGATCCTGCACCATGCGTTGCGCAATGCGCTGTTACCGGTCGTCACGCTGCTGGGTCTGCAGCTGGGCGCCTTGCTGGCCGGTGCCGTGGTGACCGAAACCGTGTTTTCCTGGCCCGGCATCGGCCTGCTGACCATCGAGTCGATCCAGGCGCGTGACTACCCGGTGGTGCAGGGCTGCGTGTTGCTGATCAGCCTCGTCTACGTGCTGGTCAACCTGGGCACCGATCTGGTCTACGCCTGGGTCGATCCACGCATCCGGCTGGACGGCAGCACCGGATGAGCACACGCCTGGCCTGGGGCATCCTTGCGATATGGGCCCTGCTGGCCCTGCTGGCGCCGGTACTGCCGCTGGCGCCGAACACCATCCGTCTCGAACACCTGCTCGATGGCCCCTCCCTGCAGGCCGTATTCGGTTACGACGATCTCGGTCGCGATATCGGCGCACGCCTGCTGACCGGCGCACGCACCTCCTTCCTGGTGGCCGTGTGGGTGGTCGGGCTGTCATCGTGCCTTGGCACCCTGATCGGCGCCTTTGCCGCCTGGCGCGGGGGCTGGTGGGAGCGCGTCGCCACGCAACTGCTGGACATCTTCCTGGCCTTCCCCGGCATCCTGCTGGCGATCGCACTGTCCGGTTTGCTGGGGCCGGGGATCGACAATGTGGTGATTGCGCTGACGGTGGTCGGCTGGGTAGGCTATGCGCGCCTGGCCCGCGCCCAGGTGCTGACACTGAAACAGCGCGAACATGTCCAGGCAGCCCGCGCACTGGGCAGCAGTGAGTGGTATATCCTGCGCCGGCACCTGTTGCCGCTGATGAGCGGCGCACTGATCGTGGAGGCCACGTTCGGGGTTGCGTCGGTGGTGGTTGCCGAGGCGGGACTGTCCTTTCTCGGGCTCGGGGTACAGCCGCCGGTGGCGTCCTGGGGTGCGATGATCCGGGACGGCGCACGCTACCTGCTGGTGGCGCCACACATGGTGCTGGCCCCGGGGCTGTCGATGGTGGCCGTCGTGCTGGCCGTCAACCTGCTGGGCGACCGGCTGCGGGACCGGCTGGACAGCCGGCTGGAGAACGATTCAGGGGGACATGAATGACACTGGGACCCGTGATGCTGGACATCGCCGGTACCGCGCTGGATGCGGAGGACCGCGAGCTGCTGAATCACCCGGCCGTCGGCGGCCTGATCCTGTTCACCCGCAACTACGAATCACCGTCCCAGCTGCGTGCACTGGTTGACGGGATTCATGCACTGCGCGACCCGCACCTCATTATCGCGGTCGACCAGGAAGGCGGGCGCGTGCAGCGCTTCCGGGAGGGTGGTTTTACCCGCTTGCCGCCAGTGGCCTGCCTGGGCCGGATCCATGACAGTGACCGGCCACGGGCCAGGCACCTGGCACGTGTCACCGGCTGGCTGATGGCGACCGAGCTGCGTGCCCTGGGTGTGGATATCAGCTTCGCGCCGGTGCTGGACCTGGATTACGGCGTATCCGGTGTGATCGGCGACCGTGCACTGCACCGGCGGCCGGAGGTGGTGGCCGAACTCGCAGTGGCCTACCAGGCAGGGATGCATGAGGCCGGAATGGCGTCCACCGGCAAACACTTTCCCGGCCACGGCGCGGTCGTGGCCGACTCCCACGTCGACCTGCCGGTGGACGAGCGCGGCCTGGCCGACATGGAAACATGGGATCTCGTGCCGTTCCGGCGCATGGTCGATGCCGGACTGGCCGCGGTGATGATGGCACATGTGGTGTACCCGCGGGTGGACGACCGGCCGGCCGGGTTCTCGAACCGCTGGATCCGCGACATCCTGCGTGGACAGCTGGGCTTCCAGGGCCTGGTGTTCAGTGACGACCTGAGCATGGCAGGTGCTGCCGGTGCCGGCGATCCCGCGGCCCGTGCCCACGCCGCGATCGAGGCGGGCTGTGATATGGTGCTGGTCTGCAACCAGCGCGACCACGCAGTGCAGGTGGTCGAGTCCCTGCAACACCCCGTCGACCCGGTCGCCGGTATGCGCATGGCGCGCATGCACGGGCGCCATCCGCTCGACTGGGAGGAGTTGCACCGGGATCCGCGCTGGGAGCAGGCGGTCGCGGCGGTGAAGGGGTACGAGGAGTTGCCCGAGCTGGATCTATAACATGAAAATTAGTATTAACAATATCTTGCAAGACTGATATCGAATCAATATTTAAACCAGTTTATGAGGATTGCACATCATGCCGCTGACGCAGACTGAGCTGAACCGGATACGCGCCGAGGCGGTGGAGCTGCACGGACCGGAGGCAATTCACGCGGCACTGGACCGGATGGCGCAGGAGATCACGCAGACCATGTCGGAACGCCTGCCGGTGGTACTGTGTGTATTGACCGGCGGTATCATCCCGACCGGTCACCTGATGACGCGCCTTGCCTTTCCGCTGGAAAGCGACTACCTGCACGCCACGCGTTACCGCGGCGAGACCCGCGGCAAGGAAGTGGAATGGGTGTCGGAACCGGGCATCTCGCTGCAGGACCGGACGGTGCTGGTGGTGGATGACATCCTCGACGAGGGCAATACCCTGGCGGACGTGATCCGCTTCTGCCGCGGGCAGGGGGCCGAGCAGGTGTACACGGCGGTACTGATCCGCAAACGGCATGAACGCCGTGACCCGGCCGTGCAGGCGGACTTTGTCGGCCTGGAAGTGGACGACCGCTACGTCTTCGGTTTCGGCATGGACTACAAGGGTTACCTGCGCAACCTGAATGGCATCTTTGCACTTGGCAGCGAACACTAGCCGGCCGCACTCACGGGCATCCTCATGGCGACACTGGCAATCATCGGCGGCACCGGCCTGACCCGGTTGACGAACCTGCAGATCGAGCGGCGCGAGGTCATGCACACACCGTACGGGGAACCCTCCGGGGCACTGACCTTCGGTACCCTGTGCGAGAGGGACGTGGTGTTCCTGGCCCGGCACGGTTACGGCCATACCATCCCGCCGCACATGGTCAATTACCGCGCCAACCTGTGGGCCCTGAAACAGGCCGGGATCGAACGCATCATCGCCGTGTGCGCCGTCGGCGGTATCCGCGCGGATCTCCCGCCGGCCGGTATCGTCATCCCGGACCAGATCATCGACTACACCTGGTCACGGCACCACACCTTTTTCGAAACCGGCCTGGACGCGGTCACGCACATCGATTTCACCGAACCCTACTGTCACGAGATGCGCGAGTTGCTGCTGCAGAGTGCCGGCAAGGCCGGCATCGAGGTGATGGCGGGCGGTACCTACGGCGCCAGCCAGGGCCCGCGGCTGGAAACCGCGGCGGAAATCGACCGGATGGAACGCGACGGCTGTGACATGGTCGGCATGACGGGGATGCCCGAGGCGGCGCTCGCCCGCGAACTGGAACTGTGTTACGCGGTGATTGCACTCAGCGTCAACGCCGCCGCCGGCCGTGGCAGCGGTCCGATCGAGATGAGCGAGATCGAGCAGAACCTGGAGACAGGCATGGACAAGGTGCGGGCGATCCTGGAGCAGGCGCTTACCGCGGCTGCCTGAGCGGCGGCTGGCAATCCTCCTGCGGGGATCGCGCATGCCCGAATCCGCATCCGGATCAATGGCCGGAACCACGCGGAATACCCGGGCATACCGGCGTCGTTGTTCCGTGTCCTGCGGTGTGATTCCGTGGCTATCTGCGGTGCATCAGCGGGAGCGGGAGACTGGCGCGTCGTCGTCGGGCGATGGTTCATCCTCGCCGGCCGGTTCGGTTTCCTGTGCAGGCGAGGCATCCTGCGTAGCGGACGGTGCACTGCCGGTGTCCGGTGATGCCGGGGCCTGCGCTGCCTCGTACGGGGTCACGCGCGCAATCACACCGAAGCGTGGATGATCGAAGTAGTGGATTTCACTGCTGCGAATGCGACGCTGCTCGCTGAGCCGGTACACCGGCACGCCAGCTGCTGACGCCGGGTAGGAAACCTCCGCATTCGTTCCTGCCGCTGACAATGACAGGTCCACATCCAGGTGCAGGTAGCGCTCGCGGATCAGTGTGATGGTCCCCTGCACACCACCGAATCCGCCACCGGCAGCCACGTGCACCGGGTAACCGAGGGCGTGGTTGCGGTCATAGGCAAGCTGGCGCCAGGCGCGATGCAGCAGTACGTGGTAGCCCGGTGCGGAGGACAGGCTGTAACTGACCCGGCCCAGGGTAAAGGCGGATGGAGGGAGGGTGGTAATGCGGTCTGCCGTCAGCACCTCGCCGGCCGGTGGCGGCGTGCGTTCCGTCTGCCCCAGCTGTTCGTCGTCATCGCCACCCTGCTGGGTAAAGACAATGACCTCGACGTCGTACTGACGTGGCTCGTCGCCGGCAGCAGCGGTTGTGCAGAGCAGCAGGGCGGCCAGCAGGGGGAGCAGCGCGAGGTGTACGGCTCGGTTGATCATGTCCGTTTCAGTCCGGTGACAGCAGTTGCAGGATTTCGGCGACTTTATCAAATCGGGACTGTTCTGTCTCGAAGTCGCCGTACACACGCAGCCTGTTGCCGCCGTCCAGACGATAGCTGCCTGGCTGCGACTGGATCAGGCCGATCAGGCGGGCCGCGTCGATGTCCGGCTGTTCGGTGAACAGCAAGCGGCCTTCCGTGCTGCCCAGCTCGATTTTCAGCACGCCAAGGGGGGCGGCCTGCAGCTTCAGTCCGGTCACCCGGAACAGGTTCTTCGCCGGGCCGGGCAGCAGGCCGAAGCGGTCGATCATCTCCACCTGCAGGTCGTCCAGTTCCTGCCGGCTGTCCGCACCGGCAATGCGCTTGTACAGCACCAGGCGGTTGTGCACGTCCGCGATGTAATCGTCCGGGATCAGCGCCGGCAGCATCAGGTCGATTTCCGGACCCTGGTGCAACGGCTGGTCCAGCTGCGGCGTACGGCCTTCCTTCAGTGCGCGTACCGCACGCTCCAGCAGGTCATTGTAGAGCGTGAAACCGATCTCGTGGATCTGGCCACTCTGGTCTTCGCCCAGCAGTTCGCCGGCTCCGCGGATCTCCAGGTCGTGCGTGGCCAGGGTGAAACCTGCGCCCAGTTCCTCCATGGCCTCGATCGCGGCCAGGCGTTTCTCGGCATCGGCCGACAGGGCGCGCCGGGGCGGTGTCACCAGGTAGGCATAGGCACGGTGATGCGAACGTCCGACCCGGCCGCGCAACTGGTGCAGCTGCGCCAGTCCGAGCCGGTCGGCGCGATTAATGATGATGGTATTGGCCGTCGGCACGTCGATGCCGCTCTCGATGATGGTACTGCACACCAGCAGGTTGAAGCGGCGGTGATAGAAGTCAAGCATGACCTGTTCCAGCTCGCGTTCGCGCATCTGGCCATGGGCGATGGCGGCATGGGCCTCCGGCACGATCTGCTCCAGTTCCCGGGCCATGTTCTCGATGGTTTCCACCTCGTTGTGCAGGAAATACACCTGGCCACCACGCTTGATCTCGCGCAGCACCGCCTCGCGGATGATGGCCTTGTCCCACTCGCAGACAAAGGTCCTGATCGCCAGCCGGTGCGCCGGCGGGGTGCCGATGATGGACAGGTCACGCATCCCGGACAGCGACATGTTCAGCGTGCGCGGGATGGGGGTCGCGGTCAGTGTGAGCACGTCGATCTCGGCACGCAGCCGCTTGATGGTTTCCTTCTGCCGCACGCCGAAGCGGTGTTCCTCGTCGATGATCAGCAAACCGAGGTGTTTGAACCGTACCGCGGGTTGCAGCAGTTTGTGGGTGCCAATGGCGATGTCGACCGTACCGTCCTGCAGTCCCTGCAGGACGGTGTCCTGCTGTTTGCCGGTACGGAAGCGTGACAGCAGCTCGATCCGTACCGGCCAGCTGGCAAAGCGGTCGCAGAAATTCTGGTAGTGCTGCTGCGCGAGCAGCGTGGTCGGCACCAGCAAGGCCACCTGGCGTCCGTCCTGCACGGCGAGGAAGGCGGCGCGCATCGCCACCTCGGTCTTGCCGAATCCGACATCGCCGCACACCAGCCGGTCCATGGGCATCGGCGCCTGCATGTCCTCCAGCACCTGCCGGATCGCGCGTTCCTGGTCCGGCGTCTCCTCGAACGGAAAGGTGGCGGCGAAACCGGCGTAGTCCTCGTGCGGCCCGCTGCAGGCGTGACCACTGCGTGCGGCACGGCGCGCGTAGATGTCGAGCAGTTCCGCCGCCACGTCGCGGATGCGCTGCGCCGCCTTGCGCCGCGCACGCTCCCACTGGTCGCTGCCGAGCCTGTGCAACGGTGCGTTTTCCGGTGCGGCGCCGGTGTAGCGGCTGATCAGGGCAAGCGATCCGACCGGCACGTACAGCTTGTCGCCGCCGGCATAGCCCAGTGCCAGGTATTCATTGCGGATGTCGCCGACGCGGATGGTCTCCAGGCCGAGATAGCGGCCGACGCCATGCTGTTCGTGTACCACCGGCGCGTTGATCTCGAGTTCGTCGAGATTGCGCACGATGCTGGCCGGATCGCGCGACGGTTTGCGGCGCCGGGTCTGGCGGGCCCGTTCGCCGAACAACAGCGTCTCCGGGATCACGGCAAGTTGCGGTCGATCCAGCACAAAGCCGCGTTCCAGCGGCGCTACCGTGATGGCCAGTGCCGCGTCGGTGGCGAGAAATTCGCTCCAGCCGGCGACCGTGACCGGATGCAGGCCAAGGCCGCCGAGCTGGTCGCGCAGTGTCTCGCGTCGTCCGGTGGAGTCGGCACTGATCAGGATGCGTCCCGGGAAGGCGTCGATGAAATCCTGCAGTGCACGTGCCGGCTGTTCCACGCGCGGATGGATGCGCACGTCCGGCGGCAGGCGGGTGGCGAAATCGGCCTGTGCCACTGCCTCGTGTACCGGACGGAACAGGCCCACCTCGATGCGCGGCCAGGCCGTGAGCCGCTGATCCAGCTCGGTCGCCGGGATGTAGAGCTGCTCCGGCGCGAGGATCGGCCGTTCACGGTCATGGCGGCGTGCCTCGTAGCGTTCCAGCAACTGCTCCGCGAAGGTCGTGCAGGCGGCACGCGCACCGTCCAGTTGCAGGACGCAGGCGTTTGCCGGCAGATAATCAAACAGCGTCCCGGTCTGTTCCAGGAACAGCGGCAGGTAGTATTCGATACCGGCCGGCGCCAGGCCCTGGCTGACATCCCGGTACAGCGGGCACGCCTGCGGGTCACCCTCGAAACCGGCGCGGAAGCGTTGCCGGAACAGCCGGATCGAGGCCTCGTCCAGCGGGAACTCGCGTGCCGGCAGCAGCCGGATCTCCTGCCGCTGCTCCAGCGAAAGCTGTGTCTCCGGATCGAAGGTGCGGATGGTCTCGATCTCGTCGTCCAGCAGGTCGATGCGGAAGGGCAGCCGGCTGCCCATGGGATACAGGTCGAGCAGGGCCCCGCGCACGGCAAACTCACCATGTTCCATGACCTGTGATACGCATCGGTAACCGGCCCGGTCCAGTCGCGCGCGCATCTCTTCCAGGTCGAGGCGGTCACCACGCGCCAGCAGGAGACTGCCGGAATCGATGAAGTCGCGTGGCGGCAGGCGTTGCAACAGGGTGGGTGCCGCAACGATCAGCAGCCCGCGCGCCAGCTCCGGCAGGCGATACAGCGTGGCCAGGCGTTCCGACACGATATCCTGGTGCGGCGAAAAGGCGTCATAGGGCAACGATTCCCAGTCGGGGAAGGTGATGGTCGGCAGGCCATCGGGGCCGGCGAAGAATTCCGCCTGTTCCTGCAACTGTTCGGCGACCTGCATGTCCGGGGCAAGGACGACCAGTGGTCCCGGCAGGCCCGCACGCAGGGCGGCGGCAATCGCCAGCGCCAGGCTGTCCCCGCGCAGTCCTTCCCAGGCCAGCACATCCAGACCGGCGGGAACGGGCGGTTTCAGCAACCGGACTGTGGAGGTGTCGGAGGTTTGCGGGCGCGCAGTGGAGGCCATGCCGGGTCCTGCAGGTAGGGGCAGTCAGACGATCCGGCTATTATCACACAGCCGGACAGCGGACTTGCACCCCATGACATCACGCCGCTCCGCCTGCCCGTGCAGCGACCGCCGGCGCCCCGGCAAGCTCGTGTGTGGCGCCGGTCGCGGTGACTCCGTGCCGACCCCCGTATAGCCGGCTACAGACATGAAAACAAACGGATTTCCGCTTGCCCGTGGGCGGGCGATATCCTGTATCATCGCAAGTCGCCTGTCGTGCAGGGGGATCGCTGTGGATCAGAACATCCCGTGATTACGCAGCCCTGCCGGCAAGCGCAGTTGCCCCGCCAATAATGGATAAGAGCAAAGGAGCAAGCATGGTCAAATCCTATGGAGAGTGGATACTCCGCTGGCGTTACCTGATTATTCTGCTCAGCGTGGTGCTGGTCGCCCTGGCCGCGAGCGGTGCCCGCTTCCTCACACTGAAGACCGACTACCGGGTGTTCTTCAGCGCGGACAACCCGCAACTGCAGGCCTTCGATCAGCTGCAGAACACCTACACCAAGACCGACAATGTCCTGTTTGTCATCGCACCGAAGGATGGCAACGTGTTCACACCCGCCACACTGGCCAGCGTCAGCTGGCTGACGCACGAGGCGTGGCAGATCCCGTACTCCCTGCGCGTGGATTCCATCACCAACTTCCAGCACACGCGCGGTGTGGGTGATGACCTGATCGTACAGGACCTGGTCCCGGACACGGAGCAGCTGGACCCCGCGACGCTGCAGAAAATCCGTGACATCGCGATCCATGAGCCGTTGCTGGTCCATCGCCTGATAGCGCCGTCCGGGGATGTGACGGGGGTGAACGTCACCATCCAGTTGCCGGACCAGGGCAACGGCAAGGAAGTGGAGGAGATCACTGCATTCGCCCGCGATCTGGTCAGCAGGCTGGAGGCGCGCGACCCGGACCTCGACGTGTACCTGACCGGCATGGTGGTCATGAACAACACCTTCCAGGAGGTCAGCATCGGTGACCAGAAGACCCTGGTCCCGCTCATGTTCGCCATCGTGCTGCTGACCCTGTACCTGCTGCTGCGTTCGGTCAGCGCCGTGCTGGTGACCTTCGTGGTCATCGTCATGAGCATCGTTGCCGCCATGGGCCTGGCCGGCTGGCTCGGTTTCGCCCTGACGCCACCCTCGGCCTCTTCGCCGCCCATCATCCTGACCCTGGCCGTGGCGGACTGTGTGCACATCCTCGCCAGCATGCTGCATGCGATGGGCAAGGGTACCGGCAAGCGCGCGGCCATGGTGGAGAGCATGCGCATCAACATGCAGCCGGTGTTTCTCACCTCGCTGACGACCGTGATCGGCTTCCTGAGCATGAATTTCAGCGATGCGCCACCGTTCCGCGACCTCGGCAATATCGTCGCGATCGGCGTGACCGCGGCCTACCTGCTGTCGGTGACCCTGTTGCCGGCGCTGACCGTCAGCCTGCCGGTGCGCGCGCGCCGGGAAGCCACGCGCAAGACCTACTACATGGACCGTTTTGCGGACGGCGTGGTGCAACACCGCAACTCCCTGCTCTGGGGCATGTCCACGATCGTGATCGTGCTGATCGCCTTCATACCGCGCAACGAGCTGAACGACGAGTTCATCAAGTATTTCGACATGAGCATCCCGTTCCGCAAGGACACCGAGTTCGCCACCACCCGGCTGACCGGGATCTACACCATTGAATACTCGCTCGGTACCGGCAAGAGCGGCGCCATCAACGATCCGGCCTTCCTGCATGACGTCGAACGCTTTGCCGACTGGTACCGGGCCCAGCCGCACGTCCTCCACGTCAACAGCATCACCGATATCATGCGCCGGCTGAACATGAACATGCACGGGGACGATCCGGCCTACTACCGCCTGCCGGAAAATCGCGAACTGGCCGCGCAGTACCTGTTGCTCTACGAGATGTCGCTGCCCTACGGGCTGGACCTCACCAACCAGATCGATATCAACAAGTCCGCCACGCGACTGATCGTTTCGATGGAAAATGTATCCAGTAACGAGCTGCTCGGCCTCGAAAAACGCGCCCAGCAATGGTTGCGGCAGAATGCCCCGCACATGCAGTCCAGTGGTGCCAGTTCCTCGATCATGTTCGCCTACATCGGGCAGCGCAATATCCGCAGCATGCTGACGGGTACCAGCGTCGCACTGGTGCTGATCTCGCTGGTGCTGCTGGTTGCCCTGCGATCGGTCAAGATCGGTCTGATCAGCCTGGTCCCGAACCTGGTGCCCGCCGCCATGGCATTCGGCCTGTGGGGCGTGCTGTCGGGCCAGGTCGGGCTCGGCCTGTCCGTGGTGACCGGCATGACGCTGGGTATCGTGGTCGACGACACCGTGCATTTCCTCAGCAAGTACCTGCGTGCCCGGCGCGAACAGGGACTGGACCCGCAAGGTGCCGTACGCTACGCCTTCCACACGGTCGGTACCGCCATGCTGGTGACCTCGCTGGTGCTGATCGCCGGCTTCCTGGTACTGACCTGGTCCGGATTCAGGCTGAACTCCGACATGGGGCTGCTGACCGCGATCACCATCGCCTTTGCCCTGATCGCGGATTTCCTGCTGCTGCCCACCCTGCTGATGAAGCTGGATCGCTAGCCCGCATTTCCCACCGGGCGGCTGTTACCTGCGATAACCGGGTGAAATCGATGGCAGTGACACAGTTCAGGCGACCAACGGTGTGCATTCCGGCAGTGCCTGTCCCGGCTCTGCCTGGTCCTCGTGCACCCGGACTTGCTCTTCACTCAAGTGGTAGCTACGGCTAACACTTTCATTCCAGAGCGGCGTCCGGTCACACGAGTCCTGCGCCAGCATCCGGGACCCCGGTGAGAAATGCGGGCTAGCGGATCTCCTCGATGGCGTGTTTCTTTTCCAGCACGCTCGGCGTGATCAGTGCGTAGCCCTGCAGTTGCCAGTGGGCCAGTTCGGTGATGGCGGACGGCACCACCTCGACGAAGTCGTAGAAGTCCGTGTCCGCGTAATCGTAGTCCTGTGCCGCCAGCCCGCACACCCTGAACTGCACCCCCAGTGAGGCGTAGTAACGCATGCGCTCCACGGCGTCCCGGTAGCGGGCGTAGTTCCTGCGCGCGAGCGTGACGATCTCGGTACCGTGCACGATCACCTTGATGTCGAGCTGTTCCGGCGCCATTTCGTACGGCGCCTCCATCAGCGGGTTGACCAGGGACCGTATCCAGTACAGGGCACTGTTGATCTTGTCCGGCTCGTCGAAGTAGAAATCGAACACCACCCGTTGCGCGGTGTAGGGCGTCTCCACCCGCCGGGACACGTCACTTTCCGGCGTCGCGGCGCTGGCGGGCAGCACCCAGAGCAGCAGTACCACGGCGGTGAGTCGCTGCCACATGGTGTTCCTCCTGTGCAATCCGGACCCAGTCCAGTATAGCGGATCGTCCCGGGCGGAAAGTGCCGGCGGAGGCCTGTCCGGGCACCGGAATGTGACACACCCGGCGGATCCGGCCGGACGACGGCGGCCACAGGATCAGTTAAGCCAGCGATAAGGTTTGTCGGCAATACTGCGGCCGTCAAAATTACCGAGGGTGCACGCATGCATACCGGACTCGACTGTCGTATCGATCTGCCCATTACCGGCACGGGTACGGCCGCGTACTCAACCACCGGCATGGCCATTCAGCTCATGGATCGAACCCATGCCGAGCGCAGTCTGGCCGAGAGCTTCGTGCGCAATGTATTTCTGCGCGCCTACGAGGCCCGGCTCGGCGAACTGTATCCGCTGCTGCTGGCCATCACCCGCGAGGATGGCTCGTACGCGGCCGTGGCCGGTATCCGGCCGGCCGGCGGTGACACCCTGTTTTCCGAACAGTACCTCGATCGACCCGTCGAACGGCTGCTGCAGACCCGGCGTACCGGTATTGCCGAGATCGGCAACCTGGCGCCTGCCGGGTCGGGGCAGGCGCGCTGGCTGATCTGCACAGTGAGCGCATTCCTGATCGGCTGCGGATTTACCCACGTCGTGTTCACTTCGGTCCCGAGGTTGCGCAACGCGTTCGGCCGCCTGGGTCTGCCGCTGACCCGGCTGGCCAGCGCCGATGCCGGGCGTCTGCCGCCACACCGGCAGGCGGAGTGGGGCGATTACTACCGGCACAATCCGGCCGTCCATGCCGGTGATATCGTCGCCGGGACACCCGCCCTCCTGACGCTGATCGGTTCTGATCCGGCGCTGCTGGAGCTGTCCCGGCGCGCGTTTCGTACCGGGCGGGATTTCACCGGCAACGGCAGCAGTGCACCGTGAACAACCGTATCCTGTCCGCACTGGCCACCCATGCCGCGCAGACGCCGCAGCGGGTGGCCGTCACCGGCAGCCGGCAGATGCTGACCTGGCGGGCCCTGGCCACCGGAGTCGACCGGCTTGCCGGACGACTGGCCGGAGTACGTGTACTGGGACTGCTGGCCGGCAACTCACCCGCCTGGATCGTGACGGACCTGGCCGCCCTGAAGGCCGGTTGTGTACATCTCCCGCTGCCGGTGTTTTTCAGTGATGTGCAGCTGCGCCACGCCATTGCCGACGCACGGGTCGACACCCTGATCACCGACGACCCCGGACGCATCCTGCAGCTGTTCCCGTCGTGTGCACTGGAGATCTTCGAGGTGGCCGGGCAATCGTTTGCCGCTATCCGCCTGCCGGCCGCCGCCGAACCGCCACCCGCCGACACGGTCAAGATCACGTACACGTCCGGCACCACCGGGACACCGCGTGGCGTGCGGTTGTCCGCCACGGCCATCGAAACGGTGGCCGCAGCACTGGCGGATGCCGCCGGTGCCGTCCCCGGCGACCGCGCCTGCGTACTGCTGCCGCTGGCTATCCTGCTCGAAAATATCGGCTCGGTGTATGTCCCCCTGCTGGCCGGTGCGCGCATCATCGTGCCGGACCCGGAACGCTCCGGTGTCAGCGGCTCGAGTGACATCGACCCGGCGCGGCTTGCGGCGGTTCTGCTCGGCTACCGGCCGACCTCACTGATCGTGCCGCCCGGTCTGCTGAAGCTGCTGGTTCAGATGGCCCGGGCCCGCTCCATCCCGGACTCGTTGCGGTTCATCGCCGTCGGTGGCGCCCCGGTGGGCCGTGACCTGCTGCATTCCGCACAACGGCTGGGGCTGCCGGTGTACCAGGGCTACGGCCTCTCCGAGGCCGCATCCGTAGTCACGCTCAATACACCGCAGCACAACCGTCCCGGTTCGGCCGGTCGGCCGCTGCCGCAGTACCGGCTGTCCATCAGCCTGGCGGGAGAGATCCTGGTGCACGGCATCGTGGGCACCGGTTATCTCGGGAAAACGGATAACGCACTGGAGGCGGAGCTGGCCACCGGCGACCTCGGTTATCTGGATGAGGACGGCTTCCTGTACGTGACGGGGCGTATGTGCAACCGGATCGTCACGGCATTCGGGCGTAACGTATCGCCGGAATGGGTCGAGTCCGAACTGTTGTCCCATCCCGACATCGTGCAGGCGGCGGTGCTGGGCAGCAATCTGCCGACACTGGCCGCCGTGCTGGTGGCACGACAGGGTGTCGGTCACCTGCAACTGGGTCGGGCCGTCGATGCGGTCAATGATCGGCTGCCGGACTATGCGCGCATCGGCCGCTGGTTGTGTGCCGATGCACCCTTCAGTCGTGGCAGCGGTGAACTGTCAGCGGCCGGTGCCGTAGAGCGGGCGGTTGTGGAACGGCATTACCATGCACGGCTCGGTGCCGGGGCGAGGCAACGCTGTGGGTAGCTTCTATGCCCGCCTGCAGGAAGCAACCCGGCCTGCGCGCAGCGGATTGCTGTCCGTACCACAGCTTGTGCGCGGGGCCCGCGGGAATATCTCGCGGGAAACCTATATCGCCTTTCTGGTGCAGGCCTACCACCACGTCAGGCACACGGTTCCGTTGCTGATGGCCTGCGGCAGCCGCCTCGCGGCACGGCAGGAATGGCTGCGCGAGGCGGTCGCGACCTACATCCAGGAGGAAACCGGGCACCAGGAGTGGATCCTGGATGATATCCGTGCCTGCGGCGTCGATCCGGAACCGTACCGTTACGGAATTCCGAACGCATCGACCGAGCTGATGGTCGCCTATGCCTACGACACCATCAACCGAGGCAACCCGGTCGGGTTCTTCGGCATGGTGTTCGTGCTGGAAGGCACCAGTATTGCGCTGGCCACGCAGGCGGCAGGCGCCATACGCACTGCGTTGCAACTGCCGCCGGAGGCATTCTCCTATCTGACATCACACGGCGCGCTGGATATCGGCCACATGGATTTCTTCCAGGCCCTGATGAACCGCATCGAGGACACTGCCGACCAGCAGGCCATCATCCATACGGCCGACATGATGTATCGCCTGTACGGCGATGTGTTTCTCAGTCTGCCGCTCGACTGACCGGAGGTACCAGACCATGAAGCTGAAGTCCCTGATCACTGCCTGTCTGCTGATGTGTGTCAGTGCCGTGGCCACGGCTGCGCTGGAGGATGACATCCTCGACCTGCAGCATCGCTGGGCCAGCATCAACTACACCCTGTCCGGAGACGACCAGGCAAGCGCATTCACCGCGCTGACCGCCGCTGCCCGCAAGCTGGTGGCGGACAATCCCGGCCGCGCCGAGCCACGCGTGTGGCTGGCCATCATCCTGAGCTCGGACGCCGGCGCCAGCGGAGGTCTCAGTGCGCTGCGCAAGGTAAAAGAAGCGCGTACACAGCTGGAGCAGGCGGAGCGCATCGATCCGGCGGCGCTGAACGGCTCCATCTACACCACGCTTGGCTCACTGTACTACCAGGTGCCGGGCTGGCCGATCGGCTTCGGCAACGACACCAGGGCCGAGCGCTACCTGCGCAAGGCACTGGCACTGAATCCCGACGGCATCGACCCGAATTATTTCCTTGGTGATTATCTGCTGAAAAAGGGCAAGCCGTCCGAGGCCATCCATTACCTGGAGAAGGCGCAGGCGGCAACACCCCGTCCCGGGCGTCAGCTGGCAGACAAGGGCCGCCATGAGGAGATCGCCAGGAAACTGCTGCAGGCCCGCAGCCGGCTCTGACCGATGGAGAGGACGAACATGCACGACCAACGTGTAATCCTGACCGGTGCCGGTGGCGGGATCGGCAGCCAGCTGGCCAGTCTGATGGCCGCGGCCGGCGCCCGCATGACACTGGTGGACATGAACCCGGCGGTGCTGCTGCCGCTGCAGGAAAAATTCGGTCCCGACCAGGTGCATACGGTCACCGCCGATATCACCCGCAGCGAGGAGCAGGCCCGCATCGTTACCGAGACCCGGAAACGATACGGCGGAATCGATCTCCTGATCAACGGCGCCGGCATCAATCCGTTCGGGGTCTATTCCGGACAGGATGAGTCGCTGATCCGGAAAACCCTGGAGATCAACCTGCTGGCACCCATGCTGCTGGCGCGCACGGTGTTGCCGGTGATGCTGGCGCAGGGCAGCGGGCAGATCGTCAACGTCGGCTCCACCTTCGGCAGCATCGGGTTTGCCTGGTTTTCCGCCTACTCGGCCAGCAAGTTCGGCCTGCGGGGATTTTCCCAGGCCCTGCGCCGCGAGCTGGAAGGCAGCGGTATATCGGTCACCTACGTGGCACCGCGGGCCGTCAGGACCGCAATCAATTCGCAGCAGGTCTATGACATGGCGAAGGTGGTCAGGATGAACATGGACGAGCCGGCGCACGTTGCACAACAGATCCTGCATGCCGTGCGACAGCGCAGCAAAGAATGTTATATTGGATTTCCGGAATCGTGGTTTGCGCGCATCAACGCGTTGTTGCCCGGCCTCGTGGACCGGGCGCTGCGCACCCGGAACCGCACCGCGAAGGCCTTCGCCATCGAATCCGGCAAGTAACCGTGCTGCGGTAATCACGCGCAAACCGGGGCCGACTCATGCAGATACTGCTGGTGGAAGATGACCTGTCACTGGCTGACGGGTTGCAGAACGCACTGAGGCGCGAAGGCTTTGCCGTCAATCATGTTGCAAGGGGCCGCCTCGCCCTGCAGGCGTGCCACACCGACACCCCGGATATCGTGATCCTGGACCTGGGCCTGCCGGACATGGACGGACTCGACGTGCTCAGGCAGTTGCCCGGTACCGACTGCAAGCCGCTGGTGCTGGTGCTGACCGCACGCGACACCACCATGGACAAGGTCACCGGGCTGGATCGCGGCGCGGACGACTACATGGCGAAACCGTTCGAGATGCCGGAACTGCTGGCCCGCCTGCGCGCGCTGGAGCGCCGGATCAGCAGCGCGCGGAGCAGTGAAATCACCATTGGCGCCGTGACGCTGGATATGCGGACCCACCACGTCAGCGTGGACGGCCGGCCGGTCGAACTGCCAAGGCGCGAATTCATGCTGCTCAAGACCCTGATGGAGAATCCGGGGCGGATCCAGTCACGCCAGAGCCTGGAGGCAAGGCTGTACAGCTGGGGCGAGGAGATCAGCAGCAACTCTATCGAGGTACATGTACACCACCTGCGTCGCAAGATTGCCCCGGATTTCATCAAGACCGTACGCGGTGTCGGTTACACGGTCGGCAAGCCGTGAGTTCCATCCGTATCTTCCTGGTCGTCGTGCTGCTGGCGACGATCACGCTCACCGTGTTCCTGTCCGCACTGCACGGCTACCGCATCAGCATGGAACAGGCGCAGCAACTGTTCGATATGAAACTGGCGGATGCAGCCCACCTGCTGGATGATGCCGGTCACCACTACACGGACGGCGTGGTACCGTCCGCCCGTCAGTTCGGCTTCCAGGTCTGGGATGACGGGGTCCTGAGGCAGCGCTCCGCCAATGTGCCGGACACGCCGATCAGCCGCTTCGACGGCGGATACAATTACAGCAATTTCGGCAACTATCGCTGGCGCACCTTTGCCTGGCAGGCCCCCGGCCGGGAACACTGGGTCATGACGGCCGAGCGCGTTGACCTGCGCACCGAACTGAGCGAGGGCATCATACTCAAGGCCGTGCTGCCGGTGGTGGCCAGCCTGCCGGTGGCCGGTCTGCTGATCTGGTGGATCGTCGGCTACGGCCTGTCGCCCCTGCGCCAGCTTGCCTCGCGCCTGCACAACAAGCGCGCCAGCGAACTGGGCGCGTTGCCGGTCGAACGCCAGCCCAGGGAACTGATCCGCCTGATAACCTCGATCAACGACCTGCTGTACCGCCTGGAGGCATCGTTTGTACGGGAAAGACAGTTCGCGGCCGATGCCGCACATGAACTGCGCACGCCGATCAGCGTGCTGAAGGTACATTTGCACAATCTCGCGAAGGACCTGCCGGAAGAGCATCATGACCTGCGCCGGCTGGAGCAGGCCACGGAGCGCATGGGCAAGGTGACCGAGCAGATCCTGCTGCTGAATCGCACTGCCCCTGATCAGTACCAGGCGCAATTCAGCCGCATCGATCTGCACGCCCTGGCGCAGCAGTGTATCGCGGACCATTATGCCCTGTTCGAGTCAAGGCACCAGGGTATTGAACTGGAGGGTCGGCCGCTGATGATGCAGGGGGACAGTTTCGCCCTGCAGATGCTGATCGGCAATCTGCTGGAGAACGCGGGGAAATATACTCCGGCGCAGGGCCGGATCCGGGTTATCGTCGACACACAGGACGGCGCTGCGTGCCTGGTCGTGGAAGATTCCGGCCCCGGCATCCCGGACGGGCAGTACGAACGGGTATTCGACCGTTTCTACCGGGCAGGTGGCGATCAGCACGATTCCGGTGTGGTCGGCTGCGGGCTGGGGTTGTCGATCGTCCGGCAGATCGCCGATCTGCATCACGCCGGCGTGACCCTGTCGCATTCCGCTTTTGATAGCGGGCTGCGCGTGACGGTGAAATTCCCCCAACGGTCATGACGCCGGTTATCCAGTGACAGATGGCATGAAGACATTCCTCCACCGGGTCATTCGACTGTCGATCCTGGCCGGCAGCGGCCTGGCGCCGGTGGTATTTCCTGCCGACCGGCCGGAATTCCAGCTGGAAATCCACAACCACCTGTTCCAGCCGTCCGAGATCACCGTTCCGGCAAACACCCGTATCCGCCTGCTGGTGACCAACAGTGATCCGACGCCGGAGGAATTCGAAAGCTATGAACTGAACCGTGAGAAAGTCATCATGGGGAGTCGCGCAGGCGTGATATTCGTCGGACCGCTGGCACCGGGCGAGTACCCGTTCTTCGGTGAATTCCATCCGAAGACGGCGCAGGGCAGGCTGATCGCACGATGAGAGTCCCCTCATGCTGTTGACCGCCGTCGTCATCGTGTTGCGTGAAGTGCTGGAAGCGGCACTGCTGATCAGCATTCTGTCCGGTCTGTCCGGGGTCCTCGGACTGCGCCGTCACTGGATTGGCTGGGCCCTGGCCGCGGGCACGGCCGGCGCCGTCACCCTGGGGGCCTCGATCGATACCGTGTCGGGCTGGTTCGACGGGGTCGGGCAGGAAGTGACCAGTGCCGGCATGCAGGTGGTCATCTACCTGCTGCTGGGCGTGTTCATCCTGATGGTGATTCTGCGCGGACAGCGCACCGTGGTCCGGGACCGGACACTGCTGACGGTCATGGCGACGACGGTGGCGCTGGCCATGACACGGGAAGGTTTCGAGGTGCTGGTCTATATTTCGGGATTCGTGATGAACCTGCCACAGCTGATGACGGTGATGGTGGGCACCCTCATTGGCAGCGGCATCGGTATCAGTGTGGGCGCGCTTCTGTACTACCTGCTGGTCAACCTGCGCCAGCCCTGGTCTCAGGTGAGCGGTATCGGTCTGCTCATCCTGGTGGCATCGGGGCTGGCATCCCAGGCGGCACTGCTGCTGATCCAGGCGGACTGGCTCCCGTCGCAACTCCCGATCTGGGATACTTCGGCTGTCATTGCGGAGGATTCCGTTACCGGCCAGCTGTTGTACGCCATGATCGGTTACGAGGCGACACCCACGGCCATCCAGGCCGGGTGCTATATTGGCGGCGGACTCCTGTTGCTTGCGGTCGCGCTCGTCGCGGCGTTGCGCGGCCGCTCTCGCAGAGGTAACGAATGATCACGGACAATCCGGCACGACCGGTCCGGCCGGCATACCGCCTGCAGCGGACGCTGGTCCTGCTCTGCTGCCTGGCCGCGATGCACCAGGCGCGTGCCGACGGCACCACGATCGACAAGATCTACCACCCCTATGTACAGGCGCTGGAACGCGAGGTCGAACTGCGTTCCTCCCTCGAGGACGGCAACAACGCCGTATCGGATGACCGCCAGACCTGGCGGCTGGGCTACGGCCAGTCCCTGGGCGAGCGCTGGTTCGGTGAGCTGTACCTCATCTCGGAGCAGAACAGCGACCAGTCCATGACACTGAGCAAGTATGAAGCCGAGGCCCTCTGGCAGGCCACGGAGCAGGGCGAATACCCGGTCGACGCGGGTGTATTGTTTGAATACGAGAAAAGCCGGTCCACGGACAGCAGGGAACTGTCCACGACGCTGCTGCTGGAGCGGGAGTGGGGTCAATGGGCCGGTACGGCGAACCTGCGTGCCCTGTACGAATCCGGCAGCGCGATCCGGGACGAACTCGAGGCCGCCGTGGCATTGCAACTGCGTTACCGCTATGCACAGCACTTCGAGCCGGCGCTGGAGTATTACAACAGCCAGAACATCATCGGCGTGGGTCCGGCGCTGCTGGGTGAAGTGCGCCTCGGGGAGGGCCGCCGGCTGCACTGGGAAACCGGACTGATCATCGGGGCCGGCAAACAGACACCGAACCGTACGCTCCGGTTGCTGCTGGAGTACGAGTTCTAGCTCGCCCTGGTGGTGAATTTTCCCGCCAGCGCAACGCGCTGCTCGTAGGCCTCGCGGGCAACCCGCACGTCCTCGAGGAAGTAGCCCAGCTCATCCAGCCGCAGCGCCTGCGGCCCGTCCACCAGCGCCTTGCCGGGAACGGGGTGGAAGTCGACGAGCACCATGTTGGCGCCGGCGATCACGCCCTGCGCGGTTACGTGGAAGATGTCCAGGATGCCGTCACTGGTGGCATCGCGTGTCCCGACCGAATGGGAGGGATCGATGCAGACCGGCATGCGGGTCAGACGGTGGATCACCGGGACATGGGCGAAGTCGACGAAATTCCGGTGCGGGTCGCCCATGTTGGTCTTCATCCCGCGCAGGCCGAACACCACGCGGCGATTGCCTTCGCTGGCCAGGTACTCCGCGGCGTTCAGCGATTCCTCCAGCGTGATGCCGAAGCCGCGCTTGAGCAGCACGGGAAATTCCGGTTCACGGCCGATGACCTTGAGCAGCTCGAAATTCTGTGTGTTGCGCGTGCCGATCTGCAGCATGACCCCGGTCGGGTGGCCGGTCTGTTCCAGCGCTTCGTGGATCTCGCGCACGTGTGAATCATGCGTGACCTCCATGGCGATCACCCGGATGTCGTACTTGCCGGCCAGCTCGAACACCCAGGGCAGGCAGCTCCTGCCGTGCCCCTGGAACGAATACGGATTGGTGCGTGGTTTGTAGGCGCCCATGCGCGTGCACTGCTGGCCATGCTCCTTCAGCGCCTGCATCATCAGTTCGACGTGTTCGGGCGTGTCGACGGCACACAGGCCGGCAAAGATATTCAGGTTGTCCTGGCCGAAGCGCACCCCCTTGTAGTCAAACCAGGTGGAGCGATTGTCGTCCTGGTGCCGGCCCAAGACGCGGTATTCCTCCGACACCCGCACCACGCGTTCCACACACGGCAGGCTGGACATTTCCTCCGCCTGCAGGGCCGCGGTATCACCCACCAGGTAGATCTCGGTCAGTGTCTGCTGGGTGCCATGCTCGTCGTGAACCCGGGCCTGGATATTGTTCAGGTGCTGCAGGAATTCCTGCAGCTGGCGGTATTCCGCGCCCTGTTTGTCGGTATCCGGTTTCAGGATCAGGATCATGCCGGTTTCCCCTGACGCAGGTTGAGCCGGGTTCCAGGAGCCTGTCGGATTTGGGCGATCGAAGCGAGCCGGGTGGGAGAACGAGGCCAT
>CAZMAK010000025.1:0-25730 GCA_964564245.1 uncultured Ectothiorhodospiraceae bacterium
CTCATCCTCCCGTGTCACGCCGGCACATTGCCTGTCTGGCTGGGACGGCAGGATTCGAACCTGCGAATGCGGGGATCAAAACCCCGTGCCTTACCGCTTGGCGACGTCCCAATAAAACCGTTACGTTATGCCTGAGGTGCACGGGAATGTTTCATTCCATTGCCGCCCGCAAGGGGGACCGGTTGACACCGCGTGCCACGTGACCGGTCCACGGCAGCGGCACCTGTGCCGCCACCCGCTCCGCCTCGGCCTGTGATGCAAGGCCGGCAAACACACAGCCACCGGTGCCTGTCAGGCGTGCGGGAGCATATGAATCCAGCCAGTCCAGGGCCGCCGCCACCTCCGGACAGAGCTTCCGGACCACCGCCTCGCAGTCGTTCCGGGCAGCCCCCGCAAGAAGGTCGGGTATTGTCTGTCGCGGCGTGTCCCGTGTCAATTCGGGAGCGGAAAAAACAGTGGCGGTAGATACATTTACTGCAGGATCGACGATGACATACCAGCTCTCCGGCGGGTCCGCCGGGGTGAGCCGTTCACCGACCCCTTCCGCCACGGCGGACTGCCCCTGCACGAACACCGGCACGTCCGCACCCAGCCGCAGTCCGAGCTCAGATAACTCATTGATACTCAAACCAAGCCGCCACTTGCGATTGAGCACCAGCAGGGTCGTGGCGGCATCGGAACTGCCCCCGCCCAACCCTCCCCCCAGCGGCAAGCGCTTGTCGTTGAACAGCCGGGCGCCTTGCCGGCAGCCGGTTTCCTGTTGCAGCAGGCAGGCGGCTCGCACGCACAGGTCGTGCTCTTCGGCGACCGCCGCCGGTCCGGTCTCCCGCCGGATCACGCCCGTATCGTCACACTCGAAATACAGCCAGTCCGCCCAGGCCAGGAACTGGAACAGGGTCTGCAGTTCGTGGTAGCCGTCTGCACGACGGCCCGTGATGTGCAGAAACAGGTTGAGCTTGGCCGGCGCGGGCCACGGACCGCTGGCCGTCGCCGGGATGCCGGAACGGCTCACAGCACCGGTGCCGGATCGGGCTGCCACTGGTCGATCACCAGCTTCAGCACCAGGTCATCACGCTCCAGCGTCAGCTTGCTGGGCCACTCGGCGCCATCGACCTGCATGAAGCGCTGGTAGCGGATGTTCCAGCCGGACTGGTTGAGTTGCTGTACACGCCCCTGCCCGTCCAGCGTCTGTTCGAAACGGGCATCCGGATCGGGCAAACCGCGCACCCAGTACCGCAGCCCGGACACCGGCAGCTGCCAGCCGGAGACCTGCTGCAGGAGGCTTTCCGCGTCCGCGGCGACGTAGACCTTGCCGTTGGCATCGACCAGCGTGACACCCTGTGCGGTACCGGTCAGCTGCAATGCGCCCTGGCCCAGCGGCCCGCTCACCTGCAGTCGGAAACGGTCCGCGTGATTTTCCCAGGCCAGGCCGGCGTGCCAGCCCTGTTCCCCCTGTATCAGCGAGATCCGGCCCTGCAGCTTCCAGTCAGGGACCGTCGCACGCACACAGGGTGGCGCCGGACAGGGAGGGGGTGTGGTCGCCGGGGGCAGCGTGGCGCAACCCGACAGGAACAGGACCAGCAGGAGTTCCCGGCCGCGTGTCACGGATTGATTCGGTGCAGGACTTCCAGCAGTACCGGGTTGTCCGGCGCGGCCTTGCGTGACAGATTCCAGATGTTGCGCGCCGCGTCCCGCTGCCCGCTGGCCCACAGCGCCTCGCCGTAGTGAGCGCCGATCTCGCTGTCCTGGTTCATATCCCAGGCCTGCTTCAGGTACGTGCGCGCCTTCTCCAGGTCGCCCAGGCGGAAGTACACCCAACCCAGACTGTCGATGATGGCGGGATCATCCGGGCTTTGCTTGTAGGCCTTGCTGATATAGGTCAGCGCCTCCTGGTAGCGGTTGGTGCGATCTGCCAGCGTATAACCCAGCGCATTCAGGGTGCGTACGCTGTCCGGGTCCCTGGTCAGCAACTGGCGCAGGGTCGACTCGGTGACATCCAGCTTGTTCAGCTTCTCTGCGGACAGTGCATAGGAATACAGCAGGTCCTCGTTGCCGGGCGCGATCTCCATCGCCTTGGCGTACAGGTCGTAGGCTGCCTGGTGCATGCCCTTGTCGGTCAGCACCTGGCCCTCGATCAGGTAGAGTTCGACCGCCTGGTCGGGATTCTTCTGCCGCATCTCCCGCAGGTACTCCCGCATGCGCCCGATCTCGCCGTTGGCGGCCATGATCTCGGCGGCGCGCAGTATGGCCTGGCTCCAGTAATCGCCGGAATCCACCTTGAGATACCACTCGAGGGCATCCCTGGACTTGCCCTGCTCGGAGGCGGCGTAGCCGAGGTAGTAATAGGCGTTCGGGTCTTCCTGTTTTTTCAGCAGCTGCTTCAGGTGCTTTTCACCGGACCTGTACTGGTGGGTTTCCAGTTCCAGCAGCGCCAGGGAGTAGAGGCCGCCGGGGTAATCCGGATCGAGTTTCACGACCTTTGCGTACTGCGCACGCGCGCCTGCCAGGTCGTTGAGATCGAGCAGCATCCGGCCATAGGCAAACGCCAGGTCCGTATCGGCCGGCGCCTTCTCCGTAGCGGCCTTCAGCAGTGCGGTAGCCTCCGGCTTGTGCCCCTGCCGGATCAGCACCTGTGCCTTCAGGATCACCGCCTCGGAGAGGTCCGGCTGCAGCACCAGCGCCCGGTTCACGGCATCGAGCGCGGTGTCGAGCTGTTCCGCCAGCACGGCAATCCGGCACAGCGACAGCAGGGCGTAGACATTGTCCGGGTAGCGTTCGACCAGCTTCCGGGTGGCATCCAGCGCCACCTTCCGGTCTTCGAGCCGGGCCAGCACGGCGGTTACGATGCGGAAACCCTCGTCCGGATCATCCGAGGCATGGAGCAGGTAATCCAGCTGTGTGACGACCTCGTCCAGCTTCCCGGTCTGCAGGGCAAGCGCCGTGAGCGCCTTGCGGGCATCCAGGCTGTCACCGTCGAGTTCGACCCAGCGGCGCGCCGCGACCAGCGCAAGGTCGTAGCGGTGTGCATAGGACGCTATCTGCATGGCCCGCTGCGCCACGCGTGGATCCTGCGCGTCCCTGGCGGCGGCCAGGTAATGTTCAAGTGACACATCGAATGCACCGCGCTGTGCGGCGATCTCGCCCAGCACGATGTCGAACATCATGTCGTCGGTGAGCTGCTGTTCCGGCAGGACCGGGGCGGCAGCCACCGGCTCTGGCTGTTTCACCTCACCGGCTTCCGGGGCAACAACTGTCGGGTGCCGGTTTCCGGATATGGCGCAGGAAACCAGCGCTCCGCCGATCAACAGGGCAAACATCAGGTGGCGCATGGGCCGGTTACTCGCTGTCATTGATCCATCCATCCGGCCATTCTATCAGCCTATTGTTTGGCCTGCTAAAAAACTCCACTCCCGGTGGCACCGCCGGCGCGCCGGACCGGTGCCGGGTGTCCCGACCGGGAACCGCCCGTCGCACACCCGTCCGATGCGTGGATGCATGTCCTTGCCCCGCATTTGGCGGGCGCCCGCACAGGACGACACCCGAGCCAGGCGGGCCGCCGGGCGTGGCCGGTTTGAGACCGGTTCTTATGACAACACAACACCACTGGAGTTGTATATCTGTAAGGAATGCCTCAGGATTCCGGGAGCCTGTCTTGTATTGACTGACCCCACCATGCAGAATTTTGCGTTCGCATCCGGATTTTCTTGAATTTGATATGTATTTGACCGTTCTGGGTATCAACCATCGTACCGCTCCCGTGGAAATCCGTGGTCAGGTCACCTTCCCCCCCGAACAGCTGGAACGGGCGCTGAGTGAGCTGCGCACTCTGGCAGGTGTCCACGAGGCGGCGATCCTCTCGACCTGCAACCGGACCGAGCTGTATTGCGCGCGGGAGGACGATACGCCGGATGATTTGAGCGAGTGGCTGTGCCGGTACCATCAACTGGACAGCGACGCACTGAAGCCGCACCTCTACAGCTATTCCCAGGAAGAGGCCGTCCGGCACCTGCTGCGGGTGGCCGCCGGACTGGATTCCCTGATTCTCGGTGAGCCGCAGATCCTCGGCCAGATGAAGGACTCCTACCAGCACGCACTGGCCTGCGGCAGCATTGATACCCTGTTCAACCGCCTCTACCAGCACACCTTTTCGGTGGCCAAGCAGATTCGCACCGATACCGCCATCGGCGCCAGCCCGGTATCGGTGGCATTTGCCGCCGTCAGCCTGGCGCGGCAGATCTTCGGCGACCTTTCGGCGCGCAGCGCATTGCTGCTTGGCGCCGGCGAGACCATCGAGCTGACCGCCCGCCACCTGCACGAACGCGGCATCGGCAAGATCATCATCGCCAACCGCACCGTCAGCCGCGCCCACGAGCTGGCGGCGCAGTTCGCCGGTTACGGCATCGGGCTTGACGAGATACCGGCCCACATCGGCGAGGCCGACCTGGTGATCGCCTCGACCGGCAGCCCGGACGCGCTGATCGACAAGTCCATTGCCAGGGAGGCCTTCAGACAGCGCAAGCACCGCCCGGTGCTGATGGTGGACATCGCCGTGCCACCGGACATCAATCCCGATGTCGCCGAACTGGATGACGTCTACCTGTACACGGTCGACGACCTGAAACAGGTGATCGACGAAAACCTGCGTTCCCGCCAGCAGGCTGCCGAACAGGCCGAGGAGATGATCGATACCCAGGTGGAACGATTCATGGCCTGGACCCGTTCGCTGGATGCCGTGCCCACCCTGCGCGCCTACCGGGAGCATGCCGAGGCGCAGGGTGCACACGAACTCGAAAAGGCACGCCGCCAGCTCGATAACGGGGTTCCGGCAACCGAGGTGGTCGAGTCACTGACCCGCAACCTGGTGCGCAAGCTGACCCACGAGCCAAGCGTCAACCTGCGCTCCGCCATTGCCGACGGCAATACCACGCTGCTGGAAGCCGTACGTACGCTGTTCCGGCTCGGACACGACAAGTAACATGCAGGCCAGCATCGTGCGCAAGCTGGAGACCATTGCCGAACGTCACCACGAGGTCAGTGCGCTGCTGTCCGAAACCGGCAGTACCACCAACCAGGACAGCTATCGCAAGCTGACCATGGAATATTCGCAGCTCACCCCGGTAGTGGAAACCTTTGCCGCCTGGCAACGCGCCAGCCGTGACCTGTCCAGTGCCCGGGAGATGCTGCGCGACCCCGATCCCGGCCTGAAGGAAATGGCGGAGGAGGAATACCACGCGACCCAGCAGCGGATCGAGGATCTGGAACTGCAGCTGCAGAAACTGCTGCTGCCGAAGGACCCGCATGATGACAGCAACATCTTCCTGGAAATCCGTGCCGGCACCGGCGGCGACGAGGCGGCGATCTTTGCCGGCGACCTGTTTCGCATGTATTCCCGCTACGCCGAGCTGCGCCACTGGCAGGTGGAGGTGCTCAGCGAGAGTCCGGGCGAACACGGTGGCTACAAGGAAATCATCGCACGTATCATCGGCCAGGGCGCGTATTCACGGCTGAAATTCGAATCCGGCGCCCATCGCGTACAGCGGGTCCCCGAGACCGAATCGCAGGGGCGCATCCACACCTCGGCCGCAACCGTGGCGATCCTGCCCGAGGCCGACGAGGTCGAGGAGGTCGACATCAGCCCGGCCGACCTCAAGGTCGACACCTTCCGCGCCTCGGGCGCCGGCGGACAGCACGTCAACAAGACCGACTCGGCGATCCGCATCACGCACCTGCCCACGGGCATCGTGGTGGAATGCCAGGACGAGCGCTCACAGCACAAGAACCGTGCCCGCGCCATGTCATTGCTGGCCGCGAAACTGCTCAGCACGGAGCAGGACAAGCAGAAGGCCGAGGAATCCGCCACGCGCAGGAAACTGGTCGGCAGCGGCGACCGCTCCGAGCGCATCCGCACCTACAATTTCCCGCAGGGCCGCATGACCGATCACCGCATCAACCTGACGGTGTACAAGCTGGACGATTTCATGGCCGGTAACCTCGACCTGGCCATCGAACCCCTGATCAACGAGTACCAGGCCGACCAGCTCAGCGCGCTCAATGACCAGTCCCGCTGACAGCATTGCGGCACTGCTGGCACACGCAACACGACAACTGGGCGACACCGGCGCCCGCCTCGACGCAGAGGTGCTGCTGGCCCACGCGCTGGGCCGGCCGCGCAGTTACCTGTTCGCCTGGCCCGAGCGGCGTCCGGACCCCGCACAGGCACAATGCTTTGCCCGGCTGCTGTCACGGCGACAACGCGGTGAGCCGGTGGCCTATCTCACCGGCCGGCGCGAATTCTGGTCCCTGCCACTGGAAGTCACCGCCGACACCCTGATCCCGCGCCCGGAAACCGAAACCCTGGTGGCACTGGCGCTGCAGGGCATCGCACCGGACGCGGAGCTGACGATCGCCGACCTCGGGACCGGCAGTGGCGCCATCGCGCTGGCGCTGGCGCATGAACGCCCGCGCTGCCGGCTGGTCGCCACCGACCGTTCGACCGCCGCGCTGGCCGTGGCACGTCGCAATGCCGGGCACCTGCAGATCCACAATATCGAGTTTGTCGCCGGCGACTGGCTCGCCCCGCTGGCCGGTCGCCGCCTTGACCTGGTGGTCAGCAACCCGCCGTACATCCCCGCGCAGGACCCGCACCTCGACCAGGGTGATGTCCGTTTCGAACCGCGCAACGCACTGGCGGCCGGTAACGACGGCCTGGAGGCGATACGCCGGATCCTGCGGGACGCACCGGCCTGCCTGCGCGATGACGGCCGCTTGCTGATGGAGCATGGGTACGACCAGGGCCCGGCCGTGTGTACCCTGCTGGTGCAGGCCGGCTACCGGGAAGTGGAAGACCACCCGGACCCGGCGGGGATTGACCGGGTCGCCAGCGCGCGCCGATAAGCGGGGCAACGTGCCCGGAACCGCATGCGCTGCAATGGCCATTTATCCTCAAGCCATTTATCCTTAATATAACCAGGTAAAAGCAGGAACCGGAGCCGGTCTGGCGCTAGAATGGAGTCATGATCGAGAAACTCAAGCAGCGCACCATCCGGATCGAGGGAGACACCCGGGATCCGGACATTACCGAGGCCGCGGCCGCACTGTTACGGGATGTACGTGGCGTGCTGCGGGTGCGCATCGCCGCCCCCGGCAAGCTGGTGGTCAGTTACAACGTACGCCGCATCACCATGCAGGTGATCGAGGCGCTGCTTACCGAGTTCGGCTACCGCCTGCGCACCAGCCTGTTCTGCCGCGTCATGCGCGGCATGTGCTATTACCTGGAAGACATCGAGTGCAGCAGCTGCAAGCATGACCAGGCCGACTGCACGCGCGAGGCCTTCATCAACCGCTACCTGGAACGCCCGCACGGTTGCCAGGACCACCGGCCGGAGTATCTGCGCAGGTACCTGTAGAAGCGCATCAATCAAGGGGCCGGATACATTTTTGAGCCAGCCCCGTTCACAATGAACGACGACGAACTGCTTCGCTACAGCCGCCAGATCCTGCTGCCAGAGATGGATGTGCGCGGACAGGAAGCGCTCCTTGCGGCGCGCATGCTGGTGATCGGTGCCGGCGGACTGGGCTCGCCGGCCGCACTGTACCTCGCGGCAGCCGGCGTCGGCCAGCTGGTGATCGCCGACCACGACCGCGTGGAACTCTCCAACCTGCAACGGCAACTGCTGCACCAGGACCGGGACATCGGCCGCCCCAAGGCCGAATCGGCCCGTGACAGCCTGCTTGCCATCAACCCGCAACTGCAGGTCACCGCCCTGCAGACCCGCCTGGCTGGTGACCGGCTTGGCAGCGAGGTGGCGGCGGCCGACGTGGTGCTCGACTGCACGGACAATTTCGCCACGCGCTTTGCGATCAATGCCGCCTGCGTCACACACCGGACGCCGCTGGTCTCCGCGGCCGCCGTCCGCTTCGAGGGTCAACTCGCCGTGTTCGACTCCCGCCGCGACGACAGTCCGTGTTATGCGTGCCTGTATCGGGCCGGCGAGGAAGAGGACCGGACCTGCGCGGCAAACGGTGTGCTGGCGCCGGTGGTCGGCGTACTCGGCACCCTGCAGGCACTGGAGGCCATCAAGGTGCACCTGTCACTGGGCACCCCGCTGGTCGGCCGGCTGGTCCTGTTCGATGCCCTCGCGCACGAATGGCGCACCCTGATACTGCCGCCCGACCCCGGTTGCCCGGTGTGCGGCAAAAAGGGGCCGGATACATTTTTCTAGGGCAAAAAGGGGCCGGATACATTTTTCTCTAGAAAAATGTATCCGGCCCCTTTTTGCCGGCTAAAGATCATCGCCCGACTGCCGATTGCGTAACACGAGAAACAGCAAACACGCGGCACGGCATTGCCCGCGCCCAGGCATGCGTGTCCACCGCAACGCAGACACTATGGATGAAATACAATGGCATACCTTGGCTGGGATCATGAGCTGGACACGAATATTCCTGTGATCGACAACCAGCATCGCAGGATCGTCGAGTACATCAACGAACTGCACGACGCGATCGTTTCCGCTGACCGTGAGCAGGTCGGAGAGATACTGGAACAGCTGGTTGACTACACGATGTCCCACTTTGCCTTCGAGGAAGAACTGATGGAACAGGCCGGCTATGGTTTCATAGCGGCCCACAAGAAAGTTCACCAGATGTTCACGAAGAAAGTGGCGGATTTCCAGATGCGGTTCGAGCTTGGCGAAGACGTTTCACGCCAGCTGCTGACCACCCTGCGTACCTGGCTGATCAATCACATCAAGCGCGACGACGCCGACTACGCGGAAATCGTCCGCTACGCGATGGACCTGCAGACCCCGAAGAAGGCCGGTTTCCTCAAGCGCCTGTTCGGATCGTAAGCACCGGGATCTGGCTCCCGGTTATTCCTGCAGCGGGAACCCGAGCGCCGACAACAACTGCCGCTGTCCGGCGGTCCAGGCATCGGCCTGCAACGGTGCGCTCCCGAACTCCCGGCGTACCGGGTATTCCTTGCGCAGACGATCGAAATACAACGCTCGCGCGGCCGGCCCCAGACCGGCCGATTCCCGCAGTCGGGCATCGTCGGCACGGATGTCATAGCAACCGGTTACCGCGTCACGCACCACCGCTTCCACCGGCAGACGCTCGCCACCACGGATCGACAGCGGCTGCAGCGCCGGCAGGACGGCACCCACGTCCCAGGCCGGTAACTGCCCCAGGTATTCACAAACGGCCGTGTAGATCATGGCCGTGCCACGCAACTTGCCATCGAGGCTGTAGCCGGCAATGTGTGGCGTGCCCAGTGCTACCCGCTCCAGCAGCGATAACCGGATGTCCGGCTCGCCTTCCCAGACATCCAGCACCACGTCAATGTCACGGCGACGGGCCAGCAGGGCATCGAGCGCAACATTGTCGAGTGCCGCACCGCGCGCGGTATTGACCAGCACCGCGCCGGGGCGCAACCGGTCCAGTGCCGGCGCATCCAGCAGGTGAAAGGTCGGATGCGCTCCACCGTGTGTCAGCGGCACATGCAGTGTCACCACGTCACAGGCCAGCGCGGTTGCGAGATCGACGTAGTCGTCCGCCTCGCCGCGCGCCGCACGCGGCGGGTCGTTGATATGGCAATGCATGCCCAGCGCAGTCAGGCGCGCACGCACCCGGGAGCCGACATTGCCACAGCCGATAATGCCGACCGTGCGTCCGGCCAGCGGGCGCTGCTGGCGTTCGGAAAGCACCAGCAGGGCACTGACCACGTATTCCGCAGCGGAGGTCGCGTTGCTGCCGGGCGCGGTGGCGAAACCGATCCCGCGCGCGGCGAGGTATTCGCGGTCGACATGGTCGAAGCCGATGGTGGCCGAACCGACGAAGCGTACACGCGAACCGGCGAGCAGTGATTCGTCGACCCGCGTCACCGAGCGCACCAGCAACAGGTCGGCATCCCTGACCTGTGCCGCGCTCATGGCACGCCCGTTCACCAGCGTAACCGCTCCCAGTGTGCCGAAGGCCTCCGCCACGGCGGGGATATTTTCATCCGCAACGATGTTCATTCAGTCTTTTGTCTTCCCGTGTATTCAGGCCAACATACGATTCCGTGCCCGGACCTGGAATGTGCGTATTCCATGGTATTGTTTCACCCTGCCGGGCGAGTCCCTTTTCCTTGCGTGCCCAGGGAAAAGGGACGAAAAGGAAGGGCACCCCGGGGTGGCACCGAACGCCGCAACGGACGGATGGCGGGAACAGGTTCGATCCAGGCTTGCCAGTCGCATGTGCGGATGATTCCGGGCCCCGTCAGGCGATGCCCGGCATCGACAGGAAATCCTGCACAGCTGGATTTTAAGAATGGCTGCAGCGAGATCGGTGAACGCCCGAAAGGCCGGGGCGCGCAGGGTACCCGGACATGAGCAGGCTCATGTCCGGGCGAGCCTTCGGGCCGCCTTTCTTTCGGGTACTTTTCCCTGGCGGAGCAAGGAAAAGTACCTCGCCCGTCAGGGCGCAACCCACACATAAAACATTCACAGAAATCCCGGGCAGAGACTAGCCATCCAGCTTCTTCTTCAGCAACTCGTTCACCTGCTGCGGATTCGCCTTGCCCTGCGTGGCCTTCATCACCTGCCCGACAAAATAACCGAACAGTTTTTCCTGCCCGCCCCGGTACTGCTCGATCTGCTTCGCGCTGCGCGCGAGTACTTCGTCGATGATGCCCTCGATGGCGGAGGCATCGGAGATCTGCTTCAGGCCCTGCTGCTCGATCACCGTGTCGGCGCTGCCGGCGCCGTTCCACATCGCCTCGAACACCTGCTTGGCCAGCTTGCCGGACAGTGTGCCGTCATGGATCCGCTGCAGCAGCTGGCCCAGGTCACCGGCAGCGACCGGGCTGCGGGCAATCTCCAGGCCGTCACGGTTCAGGGCGCCGGACAATTCGCCCATCACCCAGTTGGCGGCCAGCTTGCCCTGCCCGCCGGTGGACTGCGCCACGCCCTCGAAGTAGTCGGCCAGCTCGCGCGTAGCCGTCAGCACACCGGCGTCGTAGGCAGACAGGCCGTACTGGTGCTCGAAGCGCGCCTTCTTCGCATCCGGCAACTCCGGCAATGCCGCCCGTACCGTTTCGATAAATGCCGCGTCGATCTCCACCGGCAACAGGTCCGGGTCCGGGAAGTAGCGATAGTCGTTGGCCTCTTCCTTGGACCGCATCGGCCGGGTCTCGCCCTTGTCCGGATCGTACAGGCGGGTTTCCTGCACCACGCTGCCACCCGACTCGATCAGCAGGACCTGGCGTTCCACCTCGTAGTGGATCGCCTGCTCGACGAAGCGGAACGAGTTGATGTTCTTGAGTTCGGTGCGCGTTCCGAACTGCTCCTGTCCCTGCGGACGTACCGAGACATTGGCATCACAGCGGAACGACCCTTCCTGCATGTTGCCGTCACTGATGCCGAGATAACGCACCAGCGCGTGCATCTTCTTCATGTAGGCAATGGCCTCGGCGGCCGAACGCAGGTCCGGCTCGGACACGATCTCCAGCAGCGGCGTCCCGGCACGGTTCAGGTCGATGCCGGTCATGCCGTGGTAGTCCTCGTGCAACGACTTGCCGGCGTCCTCTTCCAGGTGCGCGCGCGTGATACCGATACGCTTGCTGCTGCCGTCTTCCAGTTCGATGTCGAGATAGCCGTCGTGCACGATCGGCAGCTCGAACTGGCTGATCTGGTAGCCCTTGGGCAGGTCCGGATAAAAGTAGTTCTTGCGTGCGAACACCGAGCGCGGCGCCACCGTGGCGTGCGTGGCCAGCCCGAACATCGTCGCCATGCGCACCACCTCGGCATTCAGCACCGGCAGTACGCCGGGCAGGCCGAGATCGACCGCGCAGGCCTGCGTGTTCGGCGCGGCCCCGTAGGTGGTCGAGGCACCGGAGAAGATCTTGCTTTTTGTCGCGAGCTGGGTGTGGATCTCCAGCCCGATTACGGTTTCCCATTGCATGGTTCGTTACCGGTAATACTCCCTCTCCCTGAGGGGGAGGGTTGGGGTGAGGGGATCAAAACAGGTAAATCGCCTTTTCATATCCCCTCATCCTGGCCTTCTCCCGGCGGGAGAAGGAACGCTCTGTTTTACAAGTGAAAGGAAATCACCTTACTCATAACCCGATGTGCGCACGGCGCACCCTACTCGTAGCCTTTCGGACAGCGTGTGTGCCAGTCGGTCACCTGCTGGTAGCGGTGCGCCACGTTGAGCAGGCGGCCCTCGGCAAAGTAATTGCCGATCACGTGCAGGCCCACCGGCAGCCCGTCGACGAAGCCCGCCGGGAGCGACATGGCCGGCAGGCCGGCCAGGTTGGCGGCGATGGTGTAGATGTCGGACAGGTACATGCTGACCGGGTCATCGGCCTTCTCGCCCAGCCGGAACGCGGTGGTCGGCGCGGTCGGCCCCATGATCACGTCCACCTGCTCGAACGCACGCAGGAAGTCCTCGCGGATCAGGCGCCGAACCTGCTGCGCCTTGAGGTAATAGGCATCGTAGTAGCCGGCCGACAGCGCGTAGGTACCGATCAGGATGCGGCGCTTCACCTCCGGCCCGAAACCCTCGCCGCGCGATCGCTGGTAGAGATCGGTCAGGTCGCGCGGCTTGCCGGCACGGTAACCGAAGCGCACACCGTCGAAGCGTGACAGGTTGGACGAGCACTCGGCCGGCGCCACCACGTAGTAGGCCGGTACCGCCAGGCGCGTGTTCGGCAGGCTGATCTCGACCGGCTCCGCCCCCAGCCTCCGGTACTGGTCCAGCGCCGCCTCGACCGCAGCGCCCACCCCGGCGTCCAGCCCCTCACCGAAGTACTCCGTCGGCAGGCCGATCTTCAGACCGCCGAGCGGCGCATCGAGCGTGGCGCGATAGTCTTCCACCTCGCGCTGCACACTGGTGGAGTCGCGTTCATCGAATCCGGCCATGGCGGAGAGCAGGATCGCGGCATCTTCCGCCGAACGGGCAAACGGCCCGCCCTGGTCGAGGCTGGAGGCAAACGCGATCATCCCGTAGCGCGACACGCGGCCGTAGGTCGGCTTGAGGCCGGTGATCCCGCACAGCGCGGCCGGCTGACGTATGGAACCGCCGGTATCCGTGCCGGTGCTCACCGGCACCAGCCGTGCCGCCACGGCGGCGGCCGAACCACCGGAGGAACCGCCCGGCACGCGCGTCTCATCCCAGGGATTCTTCACCGGGCCGTAGAAACTGGTTTCGTTGGACGAACCCATCGCGAACTCGTCCATGTTGGTCTTGCCGATCATCACCGCGCCGGCCTCGGCCAGCTTGCGGGTCACGGTGGCATCGTACGGGGCCGGGAAATTGTCCAGCATGCGGGAACCGCAACTGGTCTTCACGCCGCGGGTGCAGAAGATGTCCTTGTGCGCGAACGGGATGCCGGTCAGCGGCCCGGCCGCGCCGGCCTGGATGCGCGCATCGGCGGCCCGGGCCGAGGCCAGTGCCTGTTCGGCGGTCACGGTGATAAAGCAGTTGAGCCGTTCATCCAGACGACCGATCCGCTCCAGGCAGGCAGCGGTCAGTTCCTCGCTGGAACAGACGCCGGCCTGCAGGTCGGCGGCCAGCTGGGTCAGGCTCTTCCGGTGCATGGCGGCAGACTACTCGATCACCTGGGGCACCAGGTACAGGCCGTCTTCGGTTTGCGGGGCAACCGACTGGAAATTCTCGCGATCATCGACCTCACTGACGACGTCGGGACGCAATCGCTGGGTGGCGTCGAGCGGATGTGCCAGCGGCGTGACACCGGTGGTATCCACCGCGTTGAGCTGTTCGACAAAGGCCAGGATCGCAGACAGGCTGTCTGCGTACTCCGGCACGTCCGCCGGGTCGATCCCGAGGCGGGCCAGGTGGGCGATCTTCGCTACGGCTGCGGCATCCAGCGCCATGACGGCTCCATCGGTCAGTCAGGTCAAAATCAGGGGCGCAAAGGTAGCATAATCAACCGGGCAGAACACCATGCCGGTCGGCGCAACCGGGCCCGTCCATCCGCATGTGCGTGCATCGCACAATGCGCCGCCATCCGCGCAGCGTGCAGGTGGAGGAAGGATTTTTCCTGTGTTTTCCTTGCCCCGGACGTTCCCCGTTGCTAGATTACCCGCTTCCTTTTCGCCGCCGGTTACGGATTCGTTATTCATGCTACTCAAAAGCCTGTTCGGGATGTTCTCCAACGACCTGTCCATTGACCTGGGCACAGCTAACACGCTGATTTATGTGCGCGGGCAAGGCATCGTCCTGAACGAGCCGTCGGTGGTGGCCATTCGCCAGGATCGCGGCCCCGGCGGTCCCAAGAGCATCGCCGCCGTCGGCCTCGAAGCAAAGGCCATGCTGGGCCGGACCCCGGCCAATATCACCGCCATCCGCCCGCTCAAGGATGGCGTGATCGCCGACTTCACCATCACCGAGAAGATGCTGCAGCACTTCATCCACAAGGTGCACGAGGCCCGCTTCTTCAAGCCCAGTCCGCGCGTGCTGATCTGCGTCCCCTGCGGCTCCACCCAGGTGGAGCGTCGTGCCATCCGCGAGTCGGCCGCCGGCGCCGGTGCACGCGAGGTCTACCTGATCGAGGAGCCGATGGCGGCCGCCATCGGCGCCGGGATGCCGGTCGACGAGGCCCGTGGCTCGATGGTGCTGGACATCGGTGGCGGTACCTCGGAAGTTGCCGTTATCTCGTTGAACGGTATTGTCTATTCTTCCTCGGTCCGGATCGGCGGCGACCGCTTCGATGACGCCATCATCAATTACGTGCGGCGCAACTACGGGACCCTGATCGGCGAAGCCACGTCCGAGCGCATCAAGCACGAGATCGGCTCGGCCTATCCGGGCAAGGAAGTGATCGAGCTGGAGGTCAAGGGACGCAACCTGTCCCAGGGGATTCCTCGCAGTTTCACCCTCAACAGCAACGAGATCCTCGAGGCCCTCCAGGAACCGCTGGCGGGCATTGTCGGCGCGGTCAAGACGGCACTCGAACAGACCCCGCCGGAGCTGGGCGCCGACGTCGCTGAGCGCGGCATCGTGCTGACCGGCGGTGGTGCGCTGTTACGCGACCTCGACAAGTTACTGATGGAAGAGACCGGTCTTCCCGTCGTGGTGGCGGACGATCCGCTCACCTGTGTGGCACGCGGGGGCGGACGGGCGCTGGAACTGTTCGACGAACGCGGCGGCGACGTGTTTACCGTGGAATAAGCAGGGACAATTTCCGAGCTGCATGTATTTGTCCGGTTCGTACGTATAATCACACCTCAAACCAGTCGCATTGTGATGATCCCCTTTTCCCGATCCTCTCCCGGGGGGGAAGCGGGAGAATGAGGATGTACCGCAACTGGTATTACTGAATGCGGGCTGCTGCATTGTTTTGCCCCCTCACCCCGGCCCTCTCCCGGAGGGAGAGGGGGAACGTGGATACGCAGTCCCTGCGCATCACTGATTGAGAGGTGTCCGATCAAGCTTATCTTCACCCAAGGTCCGTCCATCACGACACGGCTGACCCTGTGTGTGGCACTGTCCGTGGTGCTGATGGTCATGGACCACAAGTACCAGAAACTGGAAACCCTGCGCGCCGCCCTGTCGGTCGCCGTCTACCCGGTGCAGCTGGCCACCGACCTGCCCGGCACCATCTCCGAATGGTTCAGCGAATCGCTGGCCTCGCGCCGCCAGTTGCAGGAGGAAAACGACAGCCTGCGTACCCAGCAACTGATGCAGAAGGTGCAGCTTCAGAAACTGGCGTCACTGGAGGCGGAGAACATCCGCCTGCGTGAACTGCTCGATTCCTCCTTCAAGGTCGGCGAGAAGGTGCTGATTGCCGAGCTGCTGTCGGTCAACCTCGATCCGTACAAGCACCAGATCGTCATCAACAAGGGCGAGCTGAACGATGTCTATCCCGGCCAGCCCCTGCTGGATGCCAAGGGCGTGATGGGCCAGATCGTGCACGTGGGACCGTACACCTCCACCGCCATGCTGATCACCGACACCTCGCACGCCATCCCGGTGCAGGTCAACCGCAGCGGACTGCGCACCATCGCGCTGGGCAGCGGCACCATCAACCGCCTGGACCTGCCCTATATCCCGAACAACGCCGACATCCGGCCCGGCGACCTGCTGATCACCTCCGGTCTTGGCGGTCATTTCCCCCCCGGCTACCCGGTGGCCGAGGTGGCCGAGGTGCAGCATGACCCGGGACACACCTTCTCCTCGGTCATCGCCACCCCGCTCGCCGAGCTGAACCGCAGCCGCGAGGTGCTGCTGGTCTGGCCGGGCAAGATCACCCTGCTCAAACCGGCGGACAAGGACACCGCACAGGACGTCGCAGCGCCTGCCGCAGCGACAGGCGCTGCGACCACCCCGGCGGCCAAAGCGGCCCCGCCGGCTGCACCGGTCGACGGAGACAGCGAATGACGCTCGCCCGGCATCACGGCGGCAGCATCATCATCTTCACCTTTCTCGTGGCACTGGTGCTGACGATCATGCCGGTGCCGGAATGGTTGCGGGTGGCACGCCCGGACTGGGTGGGACTGGTGCTCATCTACTGGTGCATGGCGCTGCCGGAACGGGTCGGTGTCGTCAGCGGCTGGCTGTCCGGCCTGCTGGTCGACCTGCTGACCGGCGCGGTGCTGGGCCAGCATGCGCTGGCGCTGACCGTGGTGGCGTGGCTGACCATCCGCTTTCATCAGCGGGTACGGCTGTTCCCGATGCTGCAGCAGGCGGCCACCGTGCTGGTCCTGCTGGTGCTGCACCAGTTGCTGACGCTCTGGGTCAGCCGCTTCATCGGGCGGCCGGGTGCCCCCTGGTATTTCTGGGCGCCGTCGGTGACGGGCATGCTGCTCTGGCCGCTGGTCTACAGCCTGCTGCGCAGCCTGCGGCGCGGCTTCCGGGTCATCTAGGAGGCATTTCCGGCAGTGCCCGCACGGCTCACGCTCAAGGATCACTTTCTCGAATCCCGGCTGATCATGCGGCGGGCCATCGTGCTGCTGATCGCCGGCGGACTGCTGTGCCTGGTGCTGTTCGCGCGCCTGCTGTACCTGCAGGTGATCGACCACGAACACTACCGCACGCTGTCGGAAGACAACCGCGTCAAGCTGCAGCCGATCCCGCCCAATCGCGGCCTCATCTACGACCGCAACGGCATCCTGCTGGCCGAAAACCTGCCGTCCTACCGGCTGGAAATCACGCCGGAGCAGGTCGACGACATGCACGCGACACTGGACGCGCTGTCGAAGATCGTCGAGATCCGCGATATCGACCGCAGCCGCTTCGAGCAGTTGCGCGCCCGCAAACCCGGTTTCGAGTCCATCCCGTTGCTGTTCAACCTGAGTGACGAGGAGGTGGCCCGCTTCTCCGTCAACCGCCACCTGTTCCCGGGCGTCGACATCACCGCCGGCCTGGCGCGCCATTATCCGCAGGGGCCCCTGGCGGCACACGCCATCGGCTACGTCGGCCGTATCGACGAACAGGCGCTCAAGGAACTCGACACCTCCAACTACCGTGGCACGACGCACATCGGCAAGATCGGTATCGAAAAGTCCTACGAGGGACTGCTGCACGGAACGGTGGGGCTGCAGCAGGTGGAAACCACCGCACAGGGACGAGTACTGCGCGTACTCAACCGCATCGCGCCGGCCTCCGGCCGCAACCTCTACCTGACACTGGACTCGCGCGTGCAGCGTGCAGCCGAGGCCGCCTTCGGCGACTACAGCGGTTCGGCCGTCGCGATCGACCCGGAAAACGGCGACGTGCTGGCCTTCGTCAGCCTGCCCAGCTACGACCCGAACCTGTTCGTCAACGGCATCGACCTCGCCACCTACACCGCGCTCAGGAACAACGACCACCAGCCCCTGTTCAACCGCGCGCTGCGCGGCCAGTATCCGCCCGGCTCCACCGTGAAGCCGTTCATGGGCCTGGCCGGCCTCGAACTGGGCGTCACCACCGCCCACTCCAGCACCTATTGCCCGGGCTTCTACACGCTGGCCGGTAACGAACGCAAGTACCGTGACTGGAAACACACCGGCCACGGCACGGTCGACCTGCACAAGGCGATCACGCAGTCCTGCGACGTGTATTTCTACGACCTTGCGCTGTCGATGGGCATCGACAACATCCACGACTACCTCAGCCATTTCGGTTTTGGCCGCGCCACCGGGATCGACATCATCGGCGAGCTGTCCGGCCTGCTGCCGTCACGCGAATGGAAACGCCACCGCTACAACCAGCCGTGGTTCCCCGGCGAGACCATCATCACCGGCATCGGCCAGGGCTTCTTCCTGGTGACCCCGGTGCAGCTGGCCGTGGCGACGGCGGCACTCGCCAACAACGGTCGCGTCCTGCAGCCGAACATCGTGTACGCCGAGCAGGCCGCCAACAGCACGGCGCTGACACCGCACCTGCCCCGCCTGCTGGAAACCATTACCATCGGCCAGCAGGAACACTGGAACGACGTGATCCAGGCCATGACCGACGTGGTGAACAGCGCGCACGGCACCGCCCGGGCCATCGGCAAGGACAGCCCGTACAAGATCGCCGGCAAGACCGGTACGGCACAGGTGTTCGGGCTGAAGCAGGAGGAAAAATACAATGCCAAGACCATCGACGAGAAACTGCGCGATCACGCCCTGTTCATCGCGTTTGCGCCGGTCGAGCACCCGAAGATCGCCGTTGCAGTCATCGTCGAGAACGGCGGCGGCGGCGGCTCGGTGGCCGCACCGATCGCGCGCAAGATCCTCGACGCGTACCTGCTCAAGGAAACCCCGTTGACACAGGCCGCCTCGAAGGAAACGCCATGATCTTCACCGCCGGACACCGCCACGAGGATGCCAGCCGGCGCGGCTGGCAGTATCGCCTGCACCTGGACGCACCGCTGCTGCTGGCCCTGCTGGGCGTGTGCACCTACGGGCTGATCATCCTGTACAGCGCCGGCGGCGGTATCCGCATCGTCGAGTCGCAGCTGATCCGGCTGGCCCTGGCCTACACCGGCCTGTTCCTGATGGCACAGGTCCCGCCCCGCCTGCTGCAGCGGCTGACGCCCTGGGCGTTCGTCATCGGGGTACTGCTGCTGATGGCCGTGCTGCTGTTCGGCGAGATCAGCGGCGGCGCACAGCGCTGGCTGAACCTGTACGTGGTGCGTTTCCAGCCCTCGGAACTGATGAAGCTCGCGGTACCCATGATGGTCGCCTGGTACCTGGCCGATTCGCGCCTCCCGCCGAACCGCTGGCAACTGCTGGCCGCCGCGCTGCTGATCGCGGTGCCGATGCTGATGATCGCCAAACAGCCCGATCTCGGCACTGCCCTGCTGATCGCCAGTTCCGGCTTTTTCGTGGTGTTCCTGGCCGGGTTGTCCTGGCGCCTGCTGCTGTTTTTCCTGTTGCTGGTGGCGGCGGCCATGCCGGTACTGTGGCATTTCATGCACGACTACCAGCGCATGCGCGTGATCACCCTGCTCAACCCGGAGAGCGACCCGCTGGGCGCCGGCTATCACATCATCCAGTCCAAGATCGCCATCGGTTCCGGCGGCCTGTTCGGCAAGGGCTGGCTGAACGGCACCCAGTCGCAGCTGGATTTCCTGCCGGAACGCTCCACCGACTTCATCTTCGCGGTACTTGGCGAGGAATTCGGCTTTTTCGGCATCCTGCTGCTGTTCACCTTTTATGCCATCATCGTGGTGCGCAGCATGATGATCGCCATCCAGGCCCAGGACACCTATACGCGGCTGCTGGCCGGCAGCCTGTCGATGACCTTCTGCGTGTATTTCGTGGTCAATACCGGCATGGTGTCCGGACTGCTGCCGGTGGTGGGCCTGCCGTTGCCGATGGTCAGCTACGGCGGCACCTCGATCGTCACCCTGATGGCCGGATTCGGTATCCTCATGTCGATCCAGACGCATCGCAAACTGCTCGCCACCTGACGCAGACATTCCGTGCAATCCGTGTAATATAACGCTCACTCCAACCGGTACCGCCCGATGTCACTACAAACGTTCAAGGCCGTCTCCTGCGCCATCCTGCTTTCCCTGCTGGCCGCCTGTGCCAGCGTGCAGGCCACCGATGCGCTGAGCTTCAGCGATAACCCGCGGACCCAGGCCTTCATCGACCGCATGGTCACCGTGCACGACTTCGACCGGACGCAACTGGTACAGTTGTTCGCAAAGGCCGTACCCAGGGAAGACATCCTGGAACTGATGCGCAAACCGGCGGAAAAGCGGCTGCGCTGGTTCGAATACCGCCGGATCTTCCTGACGCCGAGCCGGATCGACGGCGGGGTGACGTTCTGGCGCGAGCACGCCGGTGCACTGGAGGATGCCGCCCGCGAATTCGGCGTCGACCCGCAGATCATCATCGCCATCATCGGCGTGGAAACCCGCTATGGCAGCAATACCGGGCACCACCGGGTGATCGACGCCCTGTCCACGCTGGCCTTCGATTACCCGCCGCGTGCCGCGTTCTTCGCCGGCGAGCTGGAACAGTACCTGCTGCTGGCGCGCGAGGAGCAGATCGACCTGCTCACCACCACCGGTTCCTACGCCGGCGCCATGGGCTACGGGCAGTTCATCCCCAGCAGCTACCGCGAGTACGCCGTGGACTTCGACGGCGACGGCCGGCGTGACATGTGGAACAGCCCGCGCGACATCATCGGCAGCGTGGCCAACTATTTCCACGTGCATGGCTGGCAGCCCGGGCAACCGGTCGCCGTCCCGGCCCGGGTCACGGGCACCGATATCCAGCCCATCCTCGACGCCGGTTATGAGCCGCATACACCGCTCGCTGCCCTGCAGCAGGCCGGCATCACACCGGCCCGGCCCATGCCGGTTGATCTTCCCGCCGCGCTGATCCAGTATGACCAGGAGGACGGGCCGGAATACTGGCTGGGTTTCAACAATTTCTACGTGATTACACGCTACAATCACAGTCCGCTGTATGCCATGGCCGTCTACCAGCTGAGCGAGGAAATCCGCAACGCCTATGAGCAGCAGAAGTAACCCGTTGCCCGTACCGCGCAGGAGATACGATCCGGGGACACCCGCACGGCTGGCCGGCGCGCTGGTCCTCGGCCTGTGGATAACCGGTTGCGCCACACACCGGATCCTCGAACCCTCCGACCGGGCACCGGTCCATCCGCCGGCGAACCTTGCCCGCGTGCCCGATGCCGTGCCAAAGCCGGAGCCGCGCAGCCACTACGGCAACCCGCAGTCCTACGTGGTGTTCGGCGAGCGCTATTACACCCTGCCGACCAGCAAGGGCTACCACGAGCGCGGACTCGCGTCCTGGTACGGTACCAAGTTTCACGGCAAGCGCACCTCGAGCGGCGAACCGTATGACCTGTACGGTATGACGGCCGCCCACAAGACCCTGCCGCTGCCCACCTACGTGGAGGTCACCAACCTCGACAACGGCCGCTCGGTCATCGTCAAGGTCAACGACCGCGGCCCGTTCCACAGTCACCGGATCATCGACCTGTCCTATGCCGCCGCGTACAAGCTCGGCATCCTGGCCAGGGGCACCGCGCGCGTGGACGTGCGCGCCATCGACCCGCTGGCGCCGGAACACGTACCGGCCGACCGGCCAGTGCTGGTGCAGGAAGACACCGCATCACGCAAGGCGGCCGACGCGCAACTGTTCCTGCAGGTCGGCGCCTTCTCGAAAGAGGACAACGCCCGGCGCCTGCGCGAACGGATCCAGGACGGGAAACTTGGTGCGGTCCGTATTGTCAAAGCGGCCACGGATCGGGGCATTTTCTACAAGGTGCAGGTTGGCCCGCTGGCGGGCACCGCCGAGGCCAGCCATATTGCACAGGCACTCAAGCCACTGGGAGTCAACGAGGCACGTTCAATCACGGAATAATCCCCTGCCGTTGCAAAACCGCAGCGACATGCGGACAATGCAGACACCCGGCAGTCCTCCAACGCACACAGGGTAATCATGCGCAATAAACTGTTTAATCTGGCTTTTTCTTTCATTTTCCTGCTTTCCACCAGTCTCGCCCTCGCCGAAACACCGACGGCACACACACCGGTACCCGCCGCACCGAGCGCCGCCTCGATGCCGGTCCCGAAGGCGCCCTCCAGCGGGGCCAAGGCCTTCGTCATCATGGACTATGACAGCGGCCGCATCATTGCCGAGGAAAACGCCGACCAGCAGTACGAACCGGCCAGTATCACCAAGCTGATGTCGGCCTATGCCGTCTTCAACGAACTGGACAACGGCAAGATCTCGCTGAGCGACATGGTCACCATCAGCGAGAAGGCGTGGCGCACGCCCGGCTCGCGCATGTTCGTCGAGGTCGGCAAGACGGTGTCGGTGGAAGACCTGATCCAGGGCATGATCGTGCAGTCGGGCAACGACGCCACCGTGGCACTGGCGGAATTTGTCGCCGGCAGCGAGGATACCTTCGCCGCCCTGATGAACCGGCACGCCGAAGCCCTCGGGCTCACCGGCAGCCACTTCGTCAATTCGACCGGCCTGCCCGACCCGCAGCACAAGATGACGGCACGCGATATCGCCGTGCTCGCCGCCGACCTCATTCGCCGCTTCCCGCAGTACTACAAGTGGTACTCGCAGAAGGAATTCACCTTCAACAACATCACCCAGCACAACCGCAACAAGCTGCTGTGGCGGGACGACTCGGTGGACGGCATGAAGACCGGCTTTACCGACTCCGCCGGCTACTGCCTGGTTGCCTCCGCCAAAAAGGACGGCATGCGGCTGATCACCGTGGTGCTCGGCACCGACAGCGCAAATGCCCGGATCGACACCAGTCAGGCGCTGCTCAATTACGGCTTCCGCTTCTATGAAACGCACAAGCTGTACGACGCCGGTACCGCACTGGCCTCCTCGCGCATCTGGAAGGGCAGCATCCAGGACCTCTCGCTGGGCCTGAGCAAGCCGCTCTATGTCACGATCCCGCGCGGACGCTACGACAAGCTGCAGGCATCCATGAAGATCGACAACCGCATCATGGCACCGGTGGACAAGGGTGCCAGGCTGGGCACCGTGCAGGTCAAGCTGGGTGACGACCTGGTCGCCGAGCAGCCGCTGGTCAGCCTCGAGGCGGTGTCCGAAGGGTCCATGCTGCGCCGCATCACCGACACGGCCCTGTTGTATTTCGAATAACGGACCTCCCCTATGCCCATCGCCTATCTGAACGGCGTCTTCCTGCCACTGGAAGACGCCCGTATCTCCGTGCTCGACCGTGGCTTTCTGTTCGGTGACGGCATCTACGAAGTGATCCCGGTCTACGGCGGCCGGCTGTTCCGCCTGCCCCATCACCTCAGGCGCCTGTCAGATAGCCTGGCCGGCGTGCGTATCGACAACCCGCTCAGCGACGACGAGTGGACCGCCATGCTGACCGAACTGGTTGCCCGTAACGAAGGCAGCGACCAGGCGGTGTACATGAAGGTGACGCGTGGTGCCGACCGGAAACGCGACCATGCCTTCCCGGCCGGTACCCAGCCAACGGTGTTTGCCATGAGCTCAGCGCAGCCCGGCGTACGCGACCGCAGCCAGGAAGCCGGTGTCAGCGCGATCACACTGGCGGACATCCGCTGGAAGCTGTGCAACATCAAGGCCATTACCCTGCTGCCCAATGTCCTGCTGCGCCAGCAGGCGATCGACGCCGGCAGCGTCGAGGCAATCCTGATCAACGACGGTTATGCCATCGAGGGTGCGGCCAGCAACCTGTTCATCGTGAAGGACGGCGTGGTGATCACGCCACCGCTGAGCAACGCACTGCTGCCCGGTATCACCCGCGACCTGATCCTGGAACTCGCGGAGAAGCACGCCATCCCGTTCCGCGAGGCTGACATCACCGAGGCCGAACTGCAGGACGCCGACGAGATCTGGCTGACCAGCTCGACGCGCGAAATCTCTCCCGTGGTCTCGCTCAACGAACGGGCTGTCGACGACGGCAGGCCCGGCCCGATGTGGAAACGCATGATCGTGCTGTACCAGGACTACACCGACGCCGTACGGCGGGGTGAGGCGGACTGACCCGTCCGCTGAACTTCAAGGCTCCGGAACCGCAGGAATTCGTTGAATTTATTCCCCTCTTCCCCGTTTCCCGGTTCACCCGTTGACCCGGGTGATCGCAGCGCTGACGGGAGTTGACGGCAGTCAAATAAGCGCCACAATCAATCCTGTATCCTGTACGCGTCAGCGGTGGATGGAATGGTGGCTGCAGCCTTGAATCACTTCGTTAGCCTTCGATACCTGTTGTGCCTCCTGCTACTGCTCGGAAGCGGAGCTGTCGTGGCAAACCAGCCCTGTGCCGCGTTCGAGGGTGGCATCGTGGATCCCAGGCTGATCGAGGTCATGCGCCATGCCGCACTGGAAGGGCGACTGTTCCAGGTCGTACCCGGCGCATCGTCGGTCGGGTTCTGTGTAAAAAGACTGTTCGGGCCTGAGTTTCACGCAGAAGCCACCAACATCGTGGGTGGCCTGGCCTTGCCACCCGCACCGCGTCAGCACGGCCAGGCGTTGTTGCTGATCCGGGCAAACAGCCTGACTGCGGATGATCCCGGCACGCTGTCCATGGCCGAGGGGCCGCAGTTCATGGATGTCCGGCACTACCCGGAAATCCTTTTCATTGGTCGCGCATTCCAGTGGACCGCACCCATGCAGGGGTACATCTATGGCGATCTCACCCTGCATGGTCGAACCCAGCCCGTGGTATTCAACATCAGGATCGAGGTGCTGGAATCCGGTCTGGGCGATACTCCCGTACGCATCCTGCTGACCGGCACCGGCCGGATCGACCGCAGGAATTTCAACATCACCAGTCACACGTGGCTGGTCAGCGACCGGGTCGACCTGTGCCTGTCCGCCGAGCTGGTTGCATGGGACCATTGAACGCCCGGGTAGCAGGGGACGTAGAAAGCCCTTTCCCTCACGTTTTCCCAAAGGCCATGTGGCATGGCGAGGCAGACTGAAATTTCCGGCATTACTCCCGCATTGCCCATTTATCCCTCCATTTAATTGGTAACCCGCCATACCGGCGTCTACACTTTCCAGGTACCAGTCATGAGGGTAACCAAATGGCTAATTCACGATCTCCCCACCCGACCGGTTACAGAGACCCTGCTGATATTAATGACGGGACGCTGCAGCGATCGCCATCGCCACTCCCTGGATCAATCGGTCTGGGCGTCCATGTACTGACAAACCCGGTCGTACCCATCCAGCTTGGACTGGAAGTCTGGTGCCTGATGCGAGTCAGCGACCAAATGGAACGGCAGACGTGGCGGTATCTTCGAGAAGCAAGCAGAAACGGTGACTACCAGACCTCACCTGCCGGGGTCCGCTACATCACCGAGGATCGTGTCGATGCGTTCGGACACTGTTACATGGGCTGCGAGGGAACCAAACGATGCGGGCTGGAACCAACCTGCTTTCTGGGAGAAAGCCGGGAAGTATTCAGGGAAACAATGAAAATCATGACACTGGGTATCTGGGGGCATAACAGCTTTGAAGAGGACGTTTTCAACCAGGCATTCGGCCGCAGGATAGCGCAGATGAACCCTGGCCTGGACTGTTACCAGATGTCCTATCGCGCAGTTGTCAGGGGAGTTTTGAAATTACATGGACATAATTCGTCTGACCATCCGGATCTCACCACCCGGATATACAACTGCGCAGAGATCACACTTGACGATCATGAATACTCCGAGGGCTGGCACCTGATGCCATGGCGGTACGTGACGAATCTGGTGTACTAGGGAACCTCTGATTAATTCGTCATTGCGAGGAACGTAGTGACGAAGCAAT
>CAZMAK010000026.1:0-17455 GCA_964564245.1 uncultured Ectothiorhodospiraceae bacterium
CAAGGACGAGGAGTCCGCCATCGTGGTGGTGGATGACAAGACCCGCAAGCTCAAGGCCGTGATCAAGGACAAGCGCCTGATCACGCCGACCGGCAAGTTCAACGTCCACAACACCATGCATGATATCTACTGATCTGGCCGGGTGGATGCGGGCCGGTGTGCGGAATTCCGCGCGCCGGCCCGGGCTGGTTCCGGGGTGGGGCCGGCAGGGAGGAGTACGGAATACGGGTGATGCGGGGAAGCGCATGAGAACGACGGTTGACACTCTCCTGGTCATGTTCATGGCTACCTGCATGGTGGCCCCGGTCGTTGCCGCCCCGGATGCCGCGCGCCAGGCCGAGTTGCTGTACCTGCTGAACCAGGATTGCGGTGCCTGTCATGGCCTGACGCGCAAGGGCGGGCTGGGGCCGCCCCTGCTGCCTTCAAGCCTGCGGGACCGTCCGGTCCGTCTGCTGGTGAGCACCGTGCTCGATGGCCGGCCGGGTACGCCGATGCCGCCGTGGCGTGGTGAACTTTCCGAACAGGATGCCCGCTGGCTGGTGGAAGCCCTGCTCCGGGGGGATGGCCTGTGAATCACTACGCAAATGCACGTCTGTTACTGGCCATACTGCTGCTGGCGGTAACACAATCCCTGGCTGCCGCCTGCCTGTTGCGGGGTACCGGCGATCTCGGCGTGGTGATCGAGCGTGCCAGCGGCAGCGTACAGGTCGTCGACACCACGGCACGCACCCGCCTGTTTCATATCACCGGCCTGGGTGATCTGTCACATGCCTCGGTAGTGTTCTCGCGTGATGAACGCTATGCCTACGTGTTCGGACGGGACGGTGGTTTGTCCAGGCTCGACCTGCTGTGCGGGACACTGGACAAGCGGGTGGTGCAGGCCGGTAACAGTATCGGCGGCGCCATTTCGCAGGACGGCAGGCTGGTCGCGGTATCCAATTACACGCCCGGTGGCGTGAAGGTGTTCGATGCCGGTACGCTGGAGCCGGTGGCCGACCTGCCGGCGCTCGATGACAAGGGCCATTCCTCGAAGGTGGTCGGGCTGGTCGATGCGCCCGGCCAGCGCTTCGTCTACTCGCTGTACGATGCCGGTGAAATCCGTATCGCCGACCTGTCCGATCCGGATGCGCCGAAGATCGAACGTTTCGCCGGGATCGGCCGCCAGCCCTACGACGGACTGATTACGCCGGACGGTCGCAATTACATCGCCGGCCTGTTCGGCGAGGACGGACTGGTACGGCTGGACCTGTGGCAGGACCGGCCGGTGCCGCAGCGGATCCTGGACCACTACGGACGCGGCGAGCAGAAACTGCCGGTCTACAAGATGCCGCACCTGGAAGGCTGGGCCGTGGCGGGCCGGCAGATCTTCCTGCCGGCCGTCGGTCACCACGAGGTGCTGGTGGTGGACAGTGACAACTGGCAGGAAACCGGACGCATCCCGGTGCACGGGCAACCGGTCTTTGTCGAGGCCGAGCCGGGCGGCCGCCATGTGTGGGTGAATTTTGCACACCCCCTGAATGACACCGTGCAGGTTATCGATACGCAGACCTTGAAGGTAATTGCCACGCTGAAGCCGGGCAAGGCGGTGCTGCACATGGAATTCACCCCGCGCGGGGAGGCGGTCTGGGTATCGGTGCGCGATGACGACGTGGTGCGCATCTACGACACGACCACGTTCAAGGCGCTGGCGCAGCTGCCGGCCGAGAAGCCCAGCGGCATCTTCTTCACGGCGCGTGCGCACCGGACCGGACTGTGACCATGCAACCGCAGGCAGACGAGATCACGGTTCTGAAGACTCCGCTGACGCTGACGGAGCTCGAGAAAACGCTGCTGAACGATTACCAGCGCGACCTGCCGCTGTGCAGCCGTCCGTTTGATGCCATCGCCCGGGAGTGTGGTGTCAGCACGGCAGAAGTCCTGCAGACGCTGCAGTCGCTCCGGCAGCGCGGGCTGATCAGCCGGATCGGGCCCGTGTTTGCTGCACACCGGGCCGGTGCCAGCACGCTGGCCGCCCTGGCGGTACCGCCCTCCGGTCTGGATGCCGTAGCCGGCTACATCAACACGTTCGACGAGGTGAACCACAATTACCAGCGCGAGCATCAGTTCAATCTCTGGTTTGTGGTCACCGCAGCCGACCAGCAGGGCGTGGATGCCGTGCTGGAGGCGATCGCGGAAAGGACCGGACTGCCGATGCTGGACCTGCCGCTGGAACGTTCGTTCTACATCGACCTGGGTTTCCCGCTATGGAACTGAGTGATACCGATCGCGCCCTGATTGCCGCGGTACAGGAGGGGCTGCCGCTGGTGCCGCAACCCTATGCCGAGGTGGCCGCTGCGCTGGGTACCAGCGAGCCGGACGTGCTGGCCCGCATGGCAAGGCTGCAGGAGCAGGGGCTGATCAAGCGGCTTGGTGTCGTGGTGCGGCACCGGGCGCTGGGTTACCGTGCGAATGCGATGGTGGTATGGGACGTCCCGGATGACGCGGTGGAAGACACGGGGAAGCGGCTTGCTGCAGAGCCGTGTGTCACGCTCTGCTACCAGCGGCCGCGGCGTCTGCCGGACTGGCCGTACAACCTGTTCTGCATGATCCACGGCCTCACCCGCGAGTCCGTGCTGCAACGCCTGCAAACCCTGGTGGAGACCCAGGGCTTGCAGGGGGTCCGGCACGAAGTGCTGTTCAGTATCCGCGCCTTCAAACAGTGCGGTGCGCGTTACGCAACCACGCGCAAGCAGGAAGATTACCGGGGTGTCGCGCATGGATGACGTCGACCGCGCGCTGGTCAATGCACTGCAGGACGGGTTGCCGGTAGCCCGGCGACCGTTCGATGCGGTGGCGGATCGCCTGGGCATCGGGGTGGACGAACTGCTTGCACGGCTGCAGCGACTGCTGGACCGGCGCATGCTGAGCCGGTTCGGGCCGATGTACAACGCGGAGAGAATGGGCGGCTGTGTGAGCCTGTGTGCCATGGGGGTCGACGCGGAACGGCTCGATGCCGTGGCGGAACTCGTCAATGCCCATCCGGAAGTGGCGCACAACTACGAGCGTGAACATGCACTCAACCTGTGGTTCGTGCTGGCCACCGAGACGCCGGAGCGGCATGCGCAGGTGCTGGCGGAGATCGAACGCGAGAGTGGTTGCCGGGTCCATGACATGCCGCGGGAACAGGAATATTTCATCGGGCTGAGGCTGGCCGTATGAGCGCCGCATCGTCCATCCGGCCTGACAATCCGTGCACCGGCAGGCCTGCGGAGCTGGATGCCGTGGATCGTGCCATCGTGCTGGCCACGCAGGATGGCCTGCCATTGTCGCCGCAACCCTGGGACGATCTGGCAGCGCGGCTGGCCCTGGATGTTGGCGTAGTGCTGCAGCGCGTGCGCCGCATGCAGGACGACGGCGTGATCCGGCGTATCGCCGCGGTGCCGAACCACTACGCACTCGGTTACCGGGCCAACGGCATGTCGGTGTGGAACGTGCCGGACGGGTTGGTGGATGCGCTCGGAGCCAGGGTCGGTGCCCTCGGATTTGTCAGTCATTGTTACCGGCGACCGCGGCACCTGCCCATGTGGCCCTACAACCTGTTTGCCATGGTGCACGCGCACACCCGCGCCGAGGTCGAGCAGCATGTCGCGGAAATTGCCGTCTTGCTGGGTGATGACTGCCGGGCCTTTGATGTGCTGTACAGCCGCCGGATCCTGAAAAAGACCGGCCTGCGGCTGAGGGGATAGACCATGTTCCGGATTTCCACATTCATGCGTGAACTGGCGGACCCGCAACCCCTGTCCGTACGGCGGGTGCCGTCCGGGCCGGTGGTTATCTGGAACCTGGTACGGCGCTGCAACCTGGCCTGCAAGCACTGTTACTCGATCTCGGCGGATATCGACTTCAAGGGTGAGCTGACCACCGAGGAAGTCTTCGGCGTCATGGATGACCTGAAGGCATTCGGTGTCCCGGCGCTGATTCTGTCCGGTGGCGAGCCGCTGCTGCGGCCGGATATCTTCACCATCGCACGGCGTGCCAGGGACCTGGGTTTCTACGTCGGGCTGTCGACGAACGGAACCCTGATTACAGCGGACAACATCACTGAACTCGCGGAGACCGGTTTTGACTATGTCGGCATCAGCATCGACGGCATGCGCGACACGCACGACCGGTTCCGCCGCAAGCAGGGCGCCTTCGATGCCTCGCTGGAGGGAATCCGCCTGTGTCGCGAGCACGCGATCAAGGTCGGGCTGCGTTTCACCCTGACCGAAGACAACGCCGAAGAATTGCCGGACATGTTGCGCCTGATGGAGCGGGAAGGGGTCAACAAGTTCTACCTGTCGCACCTGAATTACGCCGGACGCGGCAACCGCAACCGTGACAGTGATGTGCAGCTGGGGATCACGCGCCGTGCCATGGACCTGCTGTTCGAACGCGCCTGGAGCGCCGTGTGCAACGGCGCTGACCTGGAATTCGTGACCGGTAACAACGATGCCGACGGTGTCTACCTGCTGCAGTGGGTGGAGCGCAATCACCCGGCTTCCGCGGCACACATCGCGGCGCGCCTGCGCCAGTGGGGCGGGAACAGTTCCGGTGTCCACATCGCCAACATCGACAACCTGGGCGAGGTACACCCGGACACGTTCTGGTGGCATTACGGCCTCGGCAATGTCCGTACCCGGCCATTTTCCAGTATCTGGATGGATACCACTGACCCCGTCATGGCGGGCCTCAAGGCGCGCCCGAGAAGCATCGGGGGACGCTGCAAATCGTGCCGCCATTTCGATATCTGCGGCGGCAATACCCGGGTGCGGGCGTTGCAGCTGACGGGCGATCCCTGGGCGGAGGATCCGGCCTGCTACCTGACGGACGACGAGATTGCACCGGTGCCTGCCGCACCGGCGGTCATCGGCCTTCGCCGAGAGCGGAAATGTGGCGGGTGAATCTCATGAACGGGTTCGTGCCATGACCCTGCTGCGGCCAGCGCGGTCTGTATTCCTCTCCCTGACGATCCTCCTGTTTTGCCTGGCAGCGATTCCTTGCGCCGGCGCCGGGGAACTGCGCTATTACGATACCTTCGATCCGCAGCAGGTCCCGTGGGAGCCGGCCGACGAAAAGAATCTCGAGGAGGTCTTCAAGAACTACCGCTACTTCGCCATCGAGCGCGAGGATGACCGCCTGCAGGTGACCGAGTACCTGGGTGGCAAGCCGTCCCCGGTGCGTGCGTACCGGATCGACGCAAGCGGCCGCCTGCAGGCGGCCGGAATGCCCCTGTCCGGTGGCACGGCCGCGACACCGGCCGGCCTGTTTGCACAGCATTGTGCGGCCTGCCACGGGTCCGACCGGACCGGTGGCACGGGTCCTGCGTTGTTGCCGGAGAGTCTGGCGCGGCTGAAACGGGAGGCCGCCAGGGCCGTGATCCATGACGGTCGCACCGCCACGCAGATGCAGGCCTTTGGCGGGAAGATCGATGCCGCCGGTATCGATGCGCTGGTGGACTACATCTATTCGCCGGCCACCGATCTGCCGGACTGGAATGCAGCGCGCATACGCGGGTCCTGGCATCTGCTGCATGCGCCGGGCAGCCTGCCGGACAAGCCGGTATTCAGCGCGGACCCGCTCAACCTGTTCATGGTGGTGGAGGCCGGCGATCACCACGTCACGGTGCTGGACGGGGACCGTTTCGAGCCGGTATTCCGGTTTCCCACGCACTTTGCGCTGCATGGCGGGGTGAAATTTTCCCCGGATGGCCGTTACGCCTACCTGGCCTCGCGCGATGGCTGGATCACCATGTTCGATATCTACAACCTGACCACGGTTGCCGAGGTTCGTGCCGGCATCAATACCCGCAATGTCGCGGTGTCCGGTGACGGCGCGACGCTGATGGTGGCCAACTACCTGCCGGAAACGCTGGTGGCGCTGGATGCGGCTGATCTGTCGCTGCTCAAGGTCATTCCCGTACGTGACGCCGCTGGTCACAAGTCACGTGTCAGCGCCGTCTACCAGGCGGCACCGCGTGCCAGTTTTATTGCCGCACTGAAAGATGTTCCGGAATTGTGGGAAATCGGCGCCGGCCGGCCCGGTTTCCCGGTCCGGCGTGTGAAGCTCGACCGGCCACTGGATGATTTCTTCTTTGACCAGGATTACAAGGTGGTGATTGGCGCGGACCGTGCGCAGCAAGGTGGTCAGGTGGTGGACCTCGACAGCGGCCGGCAGCTCGCGCAACTGTCGCTGAACGGGATGCCACACCTCGGCTCCGGCATCACCTGGCAGTACCGGGGCCGGCCGGTGCTGGCCACGCCGAACCTGGGCAGCGGGGAAATCACCGTGATCGACATGCAGGACTGGCAGGTAATCCGGCGCATCCCGATGCCGGGTCCGGGCTTTTTCATGCGCAGCCATGAAAACACCCCGTATGCCTGGACCGATGTATTCTCCGGGCCTGACCGCGATGTCATCGAGGTCCTGGACAAGCGTACGCTGGAGCCGGTCAAGGCCCTGCGTCCGGCTCCTGGCAAGACCTCGGCACACGTGGAATTCACCCGCGATGGCCGCTTTGCACTGGTCAGTATCTGGGAGATGGACGGTGCGCTGGTGGTGTACGATGCCGCCACGCTGAAGGAGGTAAAACGTATCCCGATGTGCAAACCCTCCGGCAAGTACAACGTCTATAACAAGATTACCCGCTCGGCGGGGACCAGCCACTGACGGGGTATACGGGCCCCGCGGACAGCTCCGGTTCGGGAGATGCAGTGGTGCCGGCGTGCGTTTTCTGCTTAGATACGCGGATCATGTACCGGACGGCATGGCACCGTGGATATACACCTGACACCCCGTGAAGCACGCGTGATCGGCTGCCTGCTGGAAAAGCAGCGCACCACGCCCGAAAACTACCCGCTTTCGCTCAATGCGCTCACGCTGGCCTGCAACCAGAAGAGCAGTCGCGACCCGGTACTGGAGCTCGACGAGGCGACGGTGCAGGATACGGTCGATGCCCTGATGAAACAGCACATGATCAGTGAAAAGAGCGGGTTCGGCAGCCGCGTCACGAAGTATCAGCACCGCTTCTGCAACACCGAGTTCGGCCCCCTGAAATTTTCCGAACAGGAGCTCGGAATCGTGTGCGTACTGCTCCTGCGCGGCCCCCAGACACCGGGTGAGCTGCGTACCCGTACCGAGCGCCTGTGCAGGTTCCGGGATACCCGTGCAGTGGAAACGACACTCGAACAACTGATGCAGCGCGACGATGGCCCGTTCGTGGCGAAGCTGGCCCGCGAACCGGGCAAGCGCGAGGCACGCTTTGCCCACCTGTTCAGCGGTGAACCGGACATGCAACTGGCGGCCGGCACCGTCCCGGCCGAGTCCGGTGCAGAACCGGCCGGTGTGGAGCAGCTTGCACAGCTCGTCGATGCACTGCGCGAGGAAGTGGCCGGTCTCCGGGCGCGGCTGGACAGGATTGCGCCGGAGTAAAGGGGCCGGATGCCTGCCTGTGTCCCCGGTCTGTCTCAGGCCGCCTTCCGCATGCCGGACAGCAGGTCCTTGATCATCCGGCGCTCTTTCCGGTTGCCGGTCAAACAGCCGCAGTCTGTTCAGCCCCCGTCGACAGCCACGTGGGCAAACACCGGCGGGCTTTCATCCCCGTAATAGCGGACGTGGCTCTCCCAGTTCTCCAGCTTGGCCCGGTCGCGTGGATTGCCCCGCTGTTCCAGCCGGCGCCGGCGGACTTCCGGGGCACACCGCACGTAGTGTACCTCGACGGTACTGCCCAGCCGTTCGCGCAGCCTGGCCGGCCAGTCCCGGTCCTGCAGCTCCCGGGTGAAGGGCCCGACGATGACGACATCCTGGAACGGCAGGTTTTCCCGGGCAATGGCAAACAGGGTTTCGTAGATCGGTTCGCGGAAGGTTTGCTTGAAGTAGCCGGAATCACGGTCGTCCGGACTGTGCCCGGACCGGGCCAGTGCGATGCGTACCAGCCGCTCGGTCACGGTGTCGATATCCAGCAGTGCGGCCTGCCGGGCGGCCGCCAGCCTGGCGGCATAGGTGGATTTGCCCGAGCCCGGACTGCCGCAGACGATGATGGACGTGTGCATACGTGTTTCCGGGATGAAAGGCGTGAGATGTCCGGTGAACGAGTCAGGGACGGCTGCGGTACCGGCCGCGTCCGGCGCCGGAATCAGTGGCTAACGCGCTACGGCACCCCGGCCGGGGGCTGTTCAGAATTTGTCGTGCTCGGGCCATTCGCCGGCATCGATGGTTTCGCGGTAGGCATGCCAGGTGGCGTGACCGATCAGCGGTAACAGTACGATAAAGCCCAGCAGTCCCGTGGCGAAGCCGAGTGCCACGCAACAGAAGATGATGATGGCCCAGAGCAGCATGGTCTGCTTGTTGCGCAGCACGGCATTGACGCTGGTAATCACGGCCGTGATTGCATCGGTCTTGCGGTCCATGATCATGGGCAGGGAAAAGGCGCTGATGGTGAACACCACGGTCGAGAATACCGCACCGATTGCAGAGCCGATGCCGAGGAACATGGCCATGTCGAGGATGCTGTGCTGGGTCTGCTCCGGGTAGAAGATGTACAGCGCGGTCGCGGCGCGCGCCCAGATCAGGAATACGATCAGGAGTACGAAGGAAAAGATCAGGATGTCCTTCATGTGACTGCCGCCCTCCCGCAGGCAGTAGCCCAGCACGGGTTTCCTGCCGTGTTCCAGCTGGTTGCTGAAGGAGTAGAGTCCCAGTGCCAGTACGGGACCGACCAGCAGGAAGCCGGTTGCCATACCCAGGTACAGGCCGAGGGTGCCGAACTTCCAGGCGCACGCGGCGATCAGGGCGCTCAACGCGGACATTGCCAGGCCATAGGTCAGGGAGATGCCGGGTGCGCGGCGCATGTCACGGTATCCCGCGCGCAGCCAGTGCAACGGTGCGGACAGGGGTACGCTACGCGCCTTTGCCACAAACGGCAGCGGTTTCTCTTCGGGGGTGGGGCTGGAAGTCTCAGGGTTCATGGGTGTGCCCCTTTTTTGCTTTGATTTCCGCATTGTACCCAGCCGGAACAGACGTCCACAAGCTGCGGCAGGGGGGCCGGGAAGGCCTGAGTGGTGTGCGGCCGGACGGGCCGGTCAAAGCGCACGGTGGCCGGTGTCAGTGTGCAGCCGACGGTGTGTGGGCATCGGAATGGTGACCGGAACACTGCTGTCGCGTATCCATCCGCTGCCGCGCAGCAAGGCGGGAACGACGGGACCGGTCGCGGCCACTTGCCTGGAGACCGTCGTAAAGCGGCGTCCGGGCTTTACCGTTACGCGATTGCCTTGCTGCTGGCCTGCAGTTCCCGGGCCTTTCTGAGGCAGTTTTCGTCGACTCCCTCGAGCTCGGCGATCATTTCGAGGATGACGGCTGCGGCATCCGGTGTTTCCTTCAGCATCTGCATGATGGAATTGCAGTCAAATTCGGTCGGAATGGCGTTCATCTTCGTTACCTCCGGTAGGTGAATGACTGCGAATCAGAATATAATAAAATTATGATATGTCAATGGGTGACGCAGCCAGACTGCAGGAATTCCGGGCAGTTATCGAACGAGAATGATTGCGAATCGGTTGTCCGTAACCGGACTGGCCCCGGTTCATGGCCCATGCCGGCGTGACTGCCGTTCCATGCGCTCGCGCCGTCTTTCCCGGAAGGCCTCGCGTTGGGCCGGCGTCATGTTTTTCCATTTTTCGCGCAGTGCCGCACGCCGCTCCGGTGGCAGGTTCTTGAACCACTGGTAACGTTTGCGGACCCGTTCCCGCTGCTCGGGAGTCATGGCGAGAAACCGCTCGTGACGTTCCCGGATGCGGGCCTTGCGTTCGGGCGGGAGTGACTGCCAGCGCCTGAACCTCTCTCTGGCATGCCTGCGCTGTTCCGGTGTCATCTTTTTCCAGCGCTCGGCACCCTGTTGCAGATGCTGCTGGCGTTCCGGTTTCAGCGTGTCCCAGCGCTTCTGGAACGGTTTCAGTATTGCCTGGTCTGCGGGGGACAGTGCCGTCCACGGGGTCGGCTCCGGGGTGTCGGCCGCGAGCAGCGGCGTGCTCACCAGTGCGGTCAGTAACATCATGACCATGTACACGTGTTTACTCATGCTCTTTCTCCTGCGGGTCATCCAGCGGTGCCCACGCCGGATCCTCGTAGTCAAGCGGATCCTGCCAGTTGCCCTGGCCATCCTCCCAGCCACCCAGGAACGCGAGGAATTCCTCGTCGTCAGCGGACGTTGCCAGGGTGGCATCCGGTGTCGCCGCGGCCGCGGGTGCCGCCGGCGGCACCTGCGGTTCGGCGGCCACTACGGCAGATGCACTGCACAGCAGCAGCACGCTAGCCGGCAGTCTGTGTTTCATCCAGCCAGTCATAGAATTCCAGGTCCTCAATCATGTCCAGATCGTCACCGGAGGCGACGATGTCCAGGTCATCCAGTGCGCCCGGCAGTTCGACGGGCTGTTGCCATACCAGTATCGCCACGACGAGGGCCGCGGCCAGCGCACTGCCCAGTAACGGCCACCAGCGGTGGTGCGGGCGTTTTGCCTGTCCGAGTGCGCGCAGGCGCGCGGCACGCAGCCTGGCAACGGTCAGTTCATCCAGCGCATCGGCCTGCTGGTCGAGCCGTTGCCGGATCTGGTCAGTCAGCCTGTTTTCTTCCGTCCCTGTCACGGCCAGTGGTCCTCAAGCTGTTCCCGTAATTTGTGCAATGCACGCGAATAGTGTGTTTTCACGCTGCCTTCGCTGCAATCCATGGCGTAAGCGGTTTCCGCCACGTCCAGCCCTTCCCAGCAGCGTAGCAGGAAGGCCTGTTGCTGGCGCAGGGGCAGGGCCTGCAAGGCGGCCTCCAGCTGCTGCATGGCGGCCTCGTTGCCCACCAGCCGCGGCGGATCAATGGCGGCCGGGTCTGCCGCGGACTGGATCGGGTCGGTTTCCGTGTCCTCGTCATCGGCTCGATGGCCGAGCCAGCCGAACACACGGTAACGGACCTTGCTGCGCCGGTACCAGTCGCGTATCCGGCTTTGCAGGATGTGGTGGAACAGGGCGCCCCACTCGTCCTCGCGCTTGTGCCGGTAGTGCTTGACCAGTCCCAGCATCGCCTCCTGCACCAGGTCCAGTGCATCGTCGCGGTTACCGACCGCCAGTTCCGCCATGCGCAGCGCGCGGCGTTCCACGCCCGCCAGAAAGCGGTCCAATGCCTGGGCCTGTTCCAGTGTCCTTTCCTCGGTCCGGTTACGATCACGTCATTCTACGCCATGGCGTGCCCCGCCCGGTGGTCCCGGGCGGGGCACCGGGGATTAGCGGTGACGACGATAATAGCGGTCGCCTGCCCGGTCCAGGTGGCGGTCGATCCGGTGGCCGGCACGGTCGAGCCGGTGGTCGATGCGGTCGCCCCTGCGGTCCAGGCAGCGGGCCAGCCGGTCATGACCGTGTGCCTCGGCAACGCGTGCCCTCCGGTCAAGGCGGTGATTGATGCGATCCCCCTTGCGGTCCAGGCGATGCTCGATACGGTCACCCCTGTGGTCCAGGTAACGATCGACCTGTCCGGGGGCCGGGTGTGCCATCGCCACGCCGGAGCCGAGCAGGAAGATACCGGTGCACAGCGTCGAAATCAGGGTCTTGTGGTTCATGGTGTGTCCTCTCGTTGGTTGCAATCCGCGCATTTGCGCCTCTCACCCGGTTCAACGCCGCCGCCCGGGTGTGGTTGACAACCGCGCACAAATAAACCGGGTCAGCTCCCGATTTCCGCGAATATCAGCAACAACCGGGATCTGATCACGGATTTCCCGAGGTGACATGACCTGTCGGCCGCCTGTGCGGCACGGTACCGTCCTGGCCATGGCGGTCTGGTTGCTGTGGCTGATTACCGCGCACGACCCGTTCAACCGGCGTGGCTGGCTGCTGGAAAACCTGCTGGTGATTTTCTACTGCGGATTGCTGCTGCCTGCCTGCAGATGCTTCCGGTACTCGAACCGGTCCGGCCTGTTATTTACCCGGTTCATGAGCCTCGCACCTGAACGGTGCCCGCTATACTGCCCGGAGGTGCCGGTCGTTTCCGGTGGCAGGAGGCGCTCGGGCTGTGGCGCAATCACTATGATCGCATCGTGCGCTTTTCCTTCGGTCTGCTGATGGCATACCGGTTGCGCGAGTGGTTGTTGTGGGTGACCCGCCTCCGGCACGCCTCCCTGCGTGTCATACCCGAACGTCGTGGCGCGGCAATCAGCCGGTACCGGTCTGCCTGATCGACAGGAAACGGGATCTGCCCGCGGTTTTAGCTATCTGGACCTGGTGATCACGACCCGTACCACCGGGTTGCGCCAGTCATATCCGGACGGCGCCAGGTCGCCGATACCGTGGATGCCGCTGTGGACCTGCACGTAACCCTCGCCACCCGCGCCGGGCGAGCCGCCCTCGCCGCCGCACACGGGACCAGGGATGCTGCTGCAGAGTTCGTCGTTGGGTTCGCTGCCGGCGTCGTAGGCAGGACCATAGGCCTCGACGCGGGCGTGGCCCTGTGGCAAGGCCAGGTCCTGGAATGCGAAAAACCCGTCGTTGGTCGGGATCAGCATCGCGGCCAGCGAGACGTGTTCGTGCGCGGAACGGGCCGTGATCCGGATCGTGACCGAGGCGCCGGGCACCAGCAGGCCGGTGGATGTGGTGGTGCTGTCCACGGCCGGGTCTGCAACCAGCATGGTGTTCAACGGGACGGTATCACCGCCCTCGGCCAGGGCGGCCAGGGCGTCACTGGCCGGTGTGCCAGGGTCGAACAGCAGGCTAGGCTGCGGCCGGTGGCTGGCGACCAGCACGGGCGTGAAGGATTCTCCCCGTGTCAGGTTGGTGATGGTGACGTCATAGGCATTGCCGTGACCGGCAGCCGTGGACTGCTGGGCGAACAGCAGCCCGGCCAGGCAGGCGAGCACGGACCGGCGGGTCTGAGAACGGGTGTTCATGGGAATCCTCCTCCAGGGTTGAATCCGGCCAAAGGTCATCACCGGCCGGCAGCAGTACGGGTATGTGCAGGAAAGACTAGGCGGGAGAGTTCACGGAAGCGTCCGGCAATCATCACATTTTCATCACGCCAGGGAATCGGCGGCGTCCGGCCGGTGATTCTGGGCAAGTGCTGCTATCGCTGCTACATTAAGTGCCAACGGGCGTACACGGGGGGTGAAAGAACCATGACGGAATGCAGGCGGTCCGGCGCGTGGTTGGTGGGCATCGGTATCCTGCTTGGACTGCTGGGTCTGGGCTACCAGCTGGGTCATGCAATCCTCGACGCCAGGGCACTGGAACGCAGTGTGACGGTCAAGGGCCTGTCGGAACGCGAGTTCGACGCCGATGTCGTCATCTGGCCGATCCAGTTCACCGCCGCCGGCAATGACCTGACCGCTCTGTATGGTAATCTCGATACCAGTACGGCGCGCATCCGCGCCTTCCTGACGGGAAACGGTTTCGGCGACGATGAGGTCACCGTGTCGGCGCCGGTTATCACCGACAAGCTCGCCCAGCAATATGGCAACAATGCGCAGGTGGAATTCCGTTACACCGCCAGCCAGACGGTGACCGTCTATTCGAACAGGATCGGCGTTGCACGCTCACTCATGACGCGCCTGTCAGAACTCGGCAAGCAGGGTATCGTGCTGAGCGGCGGAGATTACCAGTCGCAGCCGGAGTACCTGTTCACGCGCCTGAACGAGGTCAAGCCGGAAATGATCGAGGAGGCGACACGGCAGGCCCGCGAGGTGGCGCAAAAGTTCGCGGCCGACTCACAGAGTACGCTTGGCAGGATCCGTCATGCATCGCAGGGCCAGTTCAGCATCGCGGATCGTGACCGGAACAACCCGCACATCAAGAAGGTGCGGGTGGTCTCGACGGTCGAGTACTATCTGTCGGACTGAGGGCCGGCTGCAACCGGGAGGTAACAGAATGCGCAAGCGAATCCTGACAACGACACCGAATGAACCCGCCGAGCCCGCCACGGAGTGGCTGGACCTGGAGGCACTGGCCGCGGTGGAACTTGACTCGGAGGATCCCGGGTATCCGGTTGAATCCGCCCTGGTGCCGGGTAGATCACCCGGGTGGCGTGCAGCGGTACCGGGCCGGCAAACCATCCGGCTGCGCTTCGATCATCCACAGCAGCTGCGGCGGATCCACCTGGACTTCGAGGAAACCGGGATCGAGCGCACGCAGGAATACGTGCTGCGCTGGTCGGGCGATGGCGGGCAGACATTCCGTGAAATCGTGCGCCAGCAGTGGAATTTCACTCCTGCCGGGGCAAGCTGTGAATCGGAAGACCATTTCATCGAGCTGCCCGCGGTGACGGTGCTGGAGCTGAGTATCATACCGGACATCAGTGGCGGGGCGGCAGTCGCATCACTGGCGCGGTTGCGGCTGGCCTGATCCACCGCCGGCCGGGTCGCTACCGGGCAGGCGGCTGCCTGTCGCGCAGGCCGGCTCCGACTGCAGGCCGTGGCACGGCGTACCGGGTCTGCAGCGACGGGGCAAACAGATCAGGAGTTCCTTTCATGTCGTTTACAGTCACCATTCACAGTACCGGCGAGTGCTTCCGGGTCGAGGAGGGCGAGTCGGTCCTGCATGCCGCCCGCCGCCACGGCATCGACCTGCCCTGTGGCTGCCACAGTGGTGTCTGCGGTGCCTGCATCAGCCGGATCATCTCCGGGCGCCTGTTTTATCCGGGTGGCCAGCCCATGGCGCTGTTCGGGGAAGACAGGGACAAGGGACTGTGTTGTGTCGGCTTTCCGCGCGGCAACCTGGTGATCGAACCGCAACACCTGGGGGAGGACTGCGAATCCTGGATCTGATCCGGGTTCGTTCAGAACAGTCCGGGTATTGCCGGGACCTCGGTCTGCCGGTATTTGCGGTAATCGCTGAACAGCGCGGTGTCGAGCTGATCGGGACTGGCCTCCACCACGCGGAAATTCTCACCGCTGTCGAAATCACGCATGGCAACCGGGATGCCGCTGACCTGCTGCTGCAGCAGGACGGCCTTGTTGCCGGTCTGCGCCAGCAGCCCGCCCAGGTGTCCGGACAGTTTACGCACCAGGGTCATGGCGGTATTCAGGGTGCCAAAGTCGGCCGGCGAGACGACGCCGCCGGCGTGTTGCAACAGGCAGGCTTCGCCCACCTGTTGCCTGCCCCGGAACAGGCGGTGATGGGTGCAGGCAAGGCCGGCAACGCGCTGTACACCCCGGTCTGCCACGACCTGCACCGGGTTACCTGCGCCGGGTGGCGCCTGGCCTGACAGGAACTGTTCGAGCAGGGCGCGCTGTTCGGCCGGCAGGGCCTGCATGCCGCTACGCAGCGAATCCATGTGCGGGCCAAGCGTTTCCCGCACCCGGTCCACCTGCCCGAGCCGTTCACGCAACTGCGTCTCGGTCAGAATCGAATACTCGCCCCGGTCCGGATCGACATACGCCAGTGAATGGTTGCGGGTGTCGATCACGGCAAATCCCGGCATGCCTGCCGCCTCGATGCGGCAATGCCCTGCGCTGACATAAATGCGCGCTTCCTCCCCGCCGCTATCCGCAATGCGCAGTGCGATATCGCCGGCTGCCGGCAGGCTGAAAAAACCGCTCAATAGCGGCAACAGGGCCATCACTATTCGACTCGTACGCACGTTCATTCCCCCCGGTGATGTCATGACAAGCGGCATGGTACCTGTCCGACGGTAATCGATGCCACTGCCGTGGATGAAATCACCCGGCGGGTCTGTCACGAGGAAGACCACCGGTGTCGTCGATTGCCTACAACCACGCGAACGAATTACCTAACACGGTGATTTCAGTCGTTTCTCCGGTGTCCCCGTATTGCGACAGTGTGATCCGGGTCCATCCGGCGCGTGATTCACGCCACTTGCGGCCCAATAAAACCAGTCGGAACAGTGCCCTGGGAAGTCACACCCGCGCCGTCGCGCAACTGGCCGGCACTGCTGCGTGCGAGGCAACCACAACCTTGCCTCTGATGTGGAATGCAGCCGGCGATGTCCGGATCCCGCCCGGCAATTTTTCATAAAACCACTTGTATCACAGTATTTGCCGCGCTTTCGGGTGACGATGACGTCCCGGTCGGATGAGCGGTTTGCGGCACGGGCGTGCGCGTTGGCACGGGCCTTGCACTTGCTCTTGCCGAATTTCTGATCAACTGCCGCCGGTCCGTTGAACATGGCCGGCGGCATAACCGAACGCGGGTACCCGAAAGTATGGATATTTCATGGCGTCATTTCTCAATCATCAAATTGCTGTCACTGGCCGTACTTTCGATGTTGCTGCTCGGCTGCAACGCGGGCGGCGATGCGTCGAGTGCGGCCTCAGCAGGCAACCAGTCGCTGCAGGATATCAGCCTGACCGGCAGTGTCGGTGACGGACCGGTTACCGGTGCGACCGTGGAGATCCGGAGTGCACAGGGACAGTTGCTGAAAACCCTGGCGAGTGACAACACGGCAACCTTCAATGCGCGGCTGCGGGTAAGCCGTTCGAATTATCCGTTGTTGCTGGAGGTGTCCGGGGGGATCGACCTGGTAACCGGCGATGCACCTGACTTCCAGCTGGCATCGGTGGTGACCGACCGGCATTCGGGCCAGGTCAACATCAATCCGTTCTCTACCCTGATCGTCCGGGTCGCACAACACCTGCCGGGCGGTCTCACCACGGAAAATGTCGGCACGGCAACGAATACCGTGACCGGGCAACTGGGCTTCGGACTGGATCCTGCGCTGCTTGCCGACCCGGTACTGGCGACGGTATCGGATGCGAACATCGCGAACCTGGTGAAGGCGAGCGAGGCGCTGGGTGAGACGATCCGCCGGACCCGCGACCTGGTGAGCGTCGCCGGGCAGCCGCTCAGTGCCGATGATGTCATCACTGCGCTGGCCGCGGATCTGCAGGATGGCCGGCTGGACGGTGCAGGCGCAAACGGGGCAAGTATCCGGGTGGCCGCGACAGTGAAGGTGGTTTCCGGCCAGGTGCTGGTGGAGTCGTTGTCGAATACCCTGAAGGTCGGTGGTATCGTCGCAACGCTGGTCATGGACCAGGCTGTTACCACGACCCGTCCCGGCATCGGTTCCGAGGGCCTGACGCAGAACGTGGTAATCAGCGCGGGCATGCTGCAGCAGACCCTGGACGCGCTGGACGCAGCCACGGTACTGGATAGCTCGACCGAGGTGACGGCGCTCTCACAGACGGTCAGTGGTATCAGTGCCGGTTCCCTGCCGGCCGACGTGGCCCCGGTACTGACGGCGGACAGCTCGCGCGCACTCGACAATGCCGTACTGCTGGCCACGACGGTCGATAGCACGCAAATGGCTGCAATCAACGCCGTCTGGTCCGGCGGCAGCACGGATTCAGGTACGACGGCACTATCCGCGCCGGTCACCACGTCGCCGGACACGACGCAGACCACGTATTACTGGGGGACTCGCAGAACCTGGCACCGGCACCGTCACGACACCACCACC
>CAZMAK010000026.1:17555-18774 GCA_964564245.1 uncultured Ectothiorhodospiraceae bacterium
ATCCCACCACCACGGATCCCACCACCACGGATCCCACCACCACGGATCCCACCACTACGGATCCCACCACTACGGATCCCACCACTACGGATCCCACCACTACGGATCCCACCACCACGGATCCCACGCCCACCGCGCCGGCCAACCAGGTGCCGGTCATCAGCGGGGCGCCTGACGCGACGGTACAGGCCGGTACTGCCTACCGCTTTCAGCCGCTTGCCTCGGATGCGGATGGCGATACGCTGACCTTCAGTATTTCCGGGCGCCCCGCCTGGGCCAGTTTCAATACACGGACCGGCCTGCTCGCCGGAACACCGGCTGACGGTGATGCCGGCACGTATCGCAACGTCAGTATTTCCGTGACAGACGGCACGGACAGTGCGGCTTTGCCGGCATTCGAGATCGTGGTGGAGCCGGCGCCGGTCACGGTAGATCCAACCGCGGGAACCCTGAGCCTGTCCTGGACGGCACCCGTGAGCCGTGCCGACGGGTCGCCCATCTCGCTGGCGGAAATCGGCGGCTACCGCATCCACTACGGTACGGCCGCGGGCACCTATACCCACACATTCAATGTCAGTGATGGCAGCCTGCAAACGACCACCTTGTCCGGACTGGCTGCCGGCACCTGGTACCTGGTGATGACGACTGTCGATACGAACGGGCTGGAAAGCGCCAGTTCAGCGGAGGTGGTGAAGGTCGTGAACTAGAACCTGTCTCATCATCCCACGCCGGCCGGAATCCCCCCGGGCGGGCCGGCACACCGCGCGGGTCATGCCGCCCCGGTTCCGGCCGGTGGCGGCTGATTTTTTTGAATCCGTGTCAACCGAATGCCGGTTCGTCCGTTAACCCATTACGAGGCCGGACGTCCGGAGCGGGTTTATACTGGGGTGGACGGCTGCGGTTAGCCGTAGCGGCTGGTACCGGGTGGTCCCGGAACCTTGGGTGCGATGCGCAGTCCTTGTGACTTTACCGGAAATCCGGTGCGTATCAGGCCGTTATCTGAATTTTTATATAAGGAGTCATCCATGAAGAGAACCACCAGTTTGCCGGCCCGCCTGTGTTGTACGGTGCTGGTTGCGAGCATGCTCGGCGTGACCGGGCTGGGGCCGGCGTATGCCGACTCGCATGACCGCGGTAACCGCGGCGATCACCACAGCCGGGGCGACGAGGGCAGGAACCGCGGTAACGAGCGTGACCACGGCATCAAGTGGAAGGAGCG
>CAZMAK010000026.1:18874-25489 GCA_964564245.1 uncultured Ectothiorhodospiraceae bacterium
ATGCCCGGGGCGAGCGTTATGTGCCGCGGGCAGCTGACCGGGACTATCGCAGGGCGCCGCCCCGTGTTGTCTACCGTGACCGCTGGCACGGCGTGCCACACAACCGGATCCGCCGATTCCGGGATATCGAGATTGTGCGGCCCTATGGTCACTGGTACAGGGGTTATGGCCATTATTACCGGGACGACGATGCCTACAAGTGGCTGGCCTTTACCGCGATCACGCTCGGAGTGCTGAATTTCATGAACGAGGCGCAACAGCGCGAGTACGAGTCGGCACAGGTAGCCGCGACCACGGCACCGATCGGCGAGCGGATCGTCTGGAGCGAGGGTGGTGCGAGTGGATCGGTCATGGCCACGCGTGAAGGTACCAGTTCCAACGGGCGCTACTGCCGCGAGTTCCAGCAGGACGTGACGGTTGGCGGACGCGCCGAAGAGGCCTACGGCACGGCCTGCAGGAATCCGGACGGCTCCTGGGAAGTGATTTCAAGCGGCGAGTAGCAGGCGCCCGGGGCGAACCTGGCGGTCCGGGCAGAAAGTTGCCCGGACCGCCTCCCTGTCTGCGACTTTGGTGCTATTGTATTCCTGTGGTGATCGCATACCCTTGAATCAGGTCCCGGCAAACCGGGGCAGCGTGTCACCTCAGCCCGGTCACCGGAATTTCGTGGGCGGGTTGAAAAGCAGGAGGTGAGCATGATGCGCAGAATAATTACAGGTGTACTGGTTTCATTAACGATGTGTCCGCTCGTGCAGGCAGACGGGAGGGGTGAGACGATGTACGCACTGACCCCGTCCGGTATCTCCCCATGGCAACAGGCTGACGCCGCCGCACAGGCCGAGAACGACTACCTGCGCAACGTCGATCGTAACCGGGCAGCCTTCCAGCAGGAGCTGGAGGTCTATGCTAACCGCCTGGCACCCCGCAATGCCTACTATGGCAAGGCCATCAACCTGTTCGGCGCGGCGGTCGCAGCGTCCGTGTCTTCTGCGAGCGTTCACCTGAATGACAGCAGGACCCTGGGCATGGTGTTCAGGGACGCGGCCGATTCCGATCGCGCGGTGCTGATCCGCTACCGGAAGACCTGGTAACAGAAGGTCCGTTACCCCCCCCGGTTTTCCGCTGTCCCGCGCCATGCCGGTGCGTGATGTTTCCGTGATACCTGCCTGCTAGACTGGCGCCATCGATCCATCGATATACAGCCGGCGCTGCATTGCAAGACATGGCAAAACAGATCCTGGTCATCGAGGACAATGCGGATATCGCCCGGCTGGTGATGGTGAACCTGCGTGGCAAGCAGCTGCAGGTCGATCATGCCGCCGACGGACAGACCGGGCTCGACAGGGCGCGCACCGGCCGGTATGACCTCCTGATCCTCGACCTGATGCTGCCGCAGGTGGACGGGCTCGATATCTGCCGCACCCTGCGCAATGAACAGGTGTTCACCCCGGTGCTGATGCTTACCGCACGCACCTCGGAACTGGACCGCGTACTGGGGCTCGAGGTCGGCGCGGACGACTACCTGACCAAGCCGTTCAGCGTGCCTGAACTGGTGGCGCGGGTGAACGCGATGCTGCGCCGCGCCGGTCAGTACCAGCCGGCGCAGGTCACGCGGCACGCGACACCGTTGCGTTTTGGCGGCCTGCAGATCGACCCGGATACCCGCCGGGTGAACGTCGACGGCCGGGACATCGAACTGACCGCGCGTGAATTCGACCTGCTGTGGCATTTTGCCAGTCACCCGGAACGGGTATTCACCCGTGGCCAGTTGCTGGACAGCGTGTGGGGCTACGGGCACGCCGGGTACGAACACACCGTGAATTCACACATCAACCGGTTGCGCGCCAAGATCGAGTCCGACCCGGCCCGGCCGCACTACGTGATCACCGTCTGGGGGGTCGGCTACAAGTTCTCGGGGGCGGACAGGGGGCCGGGGGACTGACCATGTTTCGCACCTTGTACAGCCGGCTGGCCCTGACCCTGTTTGTCCTGCTGTGCGTGGTCGGTGTGGTGCTGATCCAGGTGATCGGTCGGTCCAGCACACTCTACCAGCAGGAAGTCGCACAGAAACTGAACCGCGACCTCGCCATGTACATCGTCGGGGCACACCCGCTGTTCCGGGAAACCGGCATCAACCAGCCGGCGCTGGACGAACTGTTTCACCAGCTGATGGTGATCAACCCGGCCATCGAGGTATACCTGCTCGACGCAGCCGGCAGGATCATCAGCTACAACGCCCCGGAGGGTGCGGTGAAGCGTGACCATGTGTCGCTGGGGCCGATCCAGACCTATCTTGCCGGTGACGCGCACTTTCCGCTCAAGGGTGACGATCCGCGCAGCCGGGACGGGCGCAAGGTGTTCTCCGTGGCCGCCGTTCCGGGCGCGGACGGGGTGCGGGGCTATCTGTATATCGTGCTTGGCAGCGAGCAATACGAACACGTGGCCGACATGCCCGGTAACAGCTACATCCTCGATTCCGCGCTGGTGGTGTTGCTGGTGGCGCTGGGCGCCGCGCTGGGTGGCGGCCTGCTTGCCTTTGCCGTGCTGACCCGGCGTCTGCGCCGGCTCTCCGATATCATGCGCCGCTATGCCGGTGCCCGGCCCGGTGCGGAGGGTGCTATCCGTTACCCGGGCAAACCGGATGATGAGATCGGCATGCTGGGTCAGCAGTTCAATGCCATGGCCGACAGGATTACTGCGCAACTGGGTACACTCAGACGCATGGACAGTGCGCGCCGCGAGATGGTGGCGAATATTTCACACGACCTGCGCACACCGCTGACCACGCTGCGCGGTTATCTGGAAACGCTGGACCTGCAACGTGACACCCTGGACGCGGGACAGCGGCAGGAATACCTGCAGATCGCGCTGCGCCACAGCCAGCGGCTGGCCGGTATGGTGGAAGAGCTGTTCGAGCTGGCGCGGCTGGACTCCTGCGAGTCGGTGGTGTACGCCGAGCCGTTTTCCATGTGCGAACTGGTGCAGGATGTCAGCCAGAACTTCCAGCTGCGCGCGCAGGAGAAGTCCGTCACGCTGGATGTCAGTCTCAATCCGGATACCCCGCCGGTGTACGGGGACATCGGCATGATGCAGCGCTTGCTGGAAAACCTGCTGGAGAACGGCCTGCGCCACACCCCGTCGGGCGGCCGCATCCACGTCGGCGTGGACGTGGACTCCGGCCATGTCGTGGTGCAGGTGGCGGATACCGGGTGCGGTATCCCGGCAGAAGACATGCCACGCATCTTCGAGCGCTTCTATCAGCGCGAAAGGCATCGCTCGGACGGCGACAGCGCCGGTCTTGGCCTGGCGATCGTGCGGCGCATCCTCGAGCTGCACGGCAGTGTGATCCAGGTCAACAGCGAGCCCGATCAGGGCACCACCTTTTCCTTCCGCCTGCCCGTGTAGCCGGCCGCTCCCCGTTTGCATGGTGGTCCGGGTTCACCGGCAACGCGGTCCGGATAATACCCGCACACGGGCTGCGGTCATGCGTGATTGTCACGGTACCCGTGTGGCAGGTTACACTGCTGCAGTGGCGGGTCCGGTGCGCGCCCGCGAGTTGCTACGAGACCGTTATGGTGCAGTTACCCGTCATTCCTGAAGCCGATACCCGCGACGCACTGGTGCCGGCCCCGTTCGACGACTACGAGTTGCTGGATTTCGGTGCAGGCCGCAAGCTGGAGCGCTGGGGCGAGTACCTGGTGGAGAGCCCGGACCGGCTTGCCGGGGGACTGCCGGCGGAGCGGAACTGGAATGCCGACTGGGTCTTTGTCGACGATGTCGGCGTACGCGGTCACTGGGAGCCGACCCGTTCCGGGTTGCTGCGAGAATGGACGGTACGGGTGGGTGACCAGGCGGTGCTGTGCCGGCTGGGTGCACACGGGCAGGTGGGACTGAAGGGGCGCGATATCCCGTGTGCACAGTGGGTCCGGCAACGCATCGAGGGTTGCTACGACCTCGATGACATCCGCGTGCTGAACCTGTTCGGCGGCAACGGCTATGTCTCGGCGCAGGCGCTGAAGGCCGGTGCCAGCGTGGTGCACGTGGATGCCAGTGAGGACATGAACACACTGGCGCGCTGTAATGCCGGTTCCGACAACATCGAGTATGTCCGTGACAATGTCATGGACTTCGTCGAGGACCTGTTGCGCCGCCAGCTGCGCTTCGACCTGATCATCCTGCCGATCCCGCCCACCGGGCACGGCCCGCGCGGCCAGTTCTGGGACCGCGAGGTGGACATGGCGCGGTTGGTGAAATACCTGCCGCGGCTGATCACGAAAAGCTGCCTCGGCGTGTGGTTGTCCACGGACAGCGGTGCGATCACCTGGAGGGCGGCCGGTCTCGGGCAGCTGCTGCGCGAGGCGTTGCCGGGTTGCACCATCGAACCGTTGCAGCTGGGCACGCAAACCCGCACCGGACGGGTGCTGCCGGGCGGTGTCGCTGCACGCGGATACGACGCCACCGAATTTCTCCAGGCCAGCGGGCTGCCGCTGACCGCGGCGCAGCTTGAGGAACGCCTCGATATCCACATGATCTCGCTCGGCGCGGCAGAGGAACCGGCGCGCGCGCTGGCGGAATTCACACGCATACAGCAGGACTTCGTGCTGCACTGGGTGGGCATCGTGGCGCGCACCAGCTCCGGCATGGCGCTGAATTTCGTGTCGCACGTCTGTCCCGCGCTGCGCCTGATGGATACCGCCGGGGTCGAGGCCTGGCTGCTGGCCTGCATGGATATCTATGACACGAAAGGCCTGCACCCGGCGGTGGCGGCGTTCCGGGATGTGGAGCGTTTTGCGCGTGAATACCGCGCGCGTGCCACCGGCGTGTCGTTCGAGGAGGTGGTGAATGTGCTGGAGATGTTTGTACACGGCCTGAACGGCCGCCAGCTGAAGATCGAGTGCGGTGAGTCGTGTCGTACCGATACCGAGACCATCTTCATCCCGCCGACGGTCAACCGGTTCGGGAACAACGATGACAATTTCCAGCTTTACAAGGTGATGGTGGTACAGCAGTGGGCACGAAACTGGTACGGCACCTGGCGTGCCGGCCTGGTGGAGGTGCTTGGCCGTTTTCCCGACCGGGAACGGGCACAGGCCTGCTTTCAGCTGCTGGAGACGCTGCGCCTGGATGCGCGTATCCGCGCGACACTGCCCGGTGTGTACCGCGCCATCGAGCGTTTTCGCACCGCGGGCCATTTCACCCTGGACGCGGCATGGCAGGAGGCCGCCGACCAGCTGGAGCGCAGCGCTGCCAGCGTGGAAGACACACTGGAGTGGCTGCCACGCCTGGTGGACCGGCCGCTGCCGGGCGAGCTGCCCTACCAGGGCGTGCTGGACCCTGAAGGCGTGGAACGGGTACGCAATGCGCGCATCGAGGCGGACAGGCAGGCGTTCCGCCTGCACCTGATGCGGCTGGAGCGGGAGCTGAAGGAGGACGACGCAGCCACCGTGGAGGCCTTGCAGGACACACCGCAGGAAACCGCCGAACGCCGTTTGCCGTTCGAGTTGCGCACGGTCGAATCGGATGAGGTGCCGGAGGGCTTTGTATTCGAGATGGAACTGGATGGCAGGCCGGTTGCGCCACCCGACCACGTGCAGGGCACCATGGCTTCGATCTTCCAGGACCTGGGCGAGATTCCCGAAGAGTACCTGTACGCCGCGGGAGAGGGCGCCTACCTGGCGGATGCGGTTGGCGAACAGAAGGCCGACGATGTCTGGAAGGGTACTTACCACGAGGAAGGCGCGTTCCTCTACAACGAGTGGGACTATGAACGCCAGAACTACCGCAAGAACTGGGCGGTGCTGCGCGAACTGGAGGTCAGTCCGCAGGACCACGCATTCGTGCGCGAAACGCTGGTCAAGTACCGCGGCCTGACGGCACACCTGCGCCGCACCTTCGAGGCGTTGCGCGGGGAGGACAGGCTGCTCAGGAAGCAGCCCTATGGCGACAACATCGATATCGACGCACTGGTCGAGGCCTGGGCCGACACCAGCATGGGCATGGAGATGACGGACCGGGTGTTCACCAAGAAGCACAAGCTGGAACGTGACATCGCGGTGATGTTCATGGTCGACATGAGCGGTTCCACCAAGGGGTGGATCAATGACGCCGAGCGGGAATCGCTGGTACTGCTGTGCGAGTCACTGGAGACGCTGGGCGATCGCTACGCCATCTACGGGTTCTCCGGAATGACGCGCAAGCGCTGCGAGGTGTATCGCGTGAAGCGATTCGACGAGGACTACACGGATGAGGTGCGCGGGCGCATTGCCGGAATTCGCCCGAAGGACTATACCCGCATGGGTGTGACGATCCGCCACCTGAGCCACCTGCTGGGCGAGGTGGAGGCGCGCACCAGGCTGCTGGTCACCCTGTCCGACGGCAAGCCGGATGACTACGATACCTACCGCGGTGCCTATGGCATCGAGGATACGCGCCAGGCGCTGATCGAGGCGCGCCGCAACGGCATCCACTCCTTCTGCATCACCATCGACACCGAGGCCCGGGACTACCTTCCACACATGTACGGGGCGGTGAATTACGCGGTGATCGACGAGGTACGCAAGCTGCCACTGAAGGTGTCGGACATCTACCGCAGGCTGACAACCTGAGGAACCTCTGATT
>CAZMAK010000027.1:0-24266 GCA_964564245.1 uncultured Ectothiorhodospiraceae bacterium
TCATCGAGATTCAGGGGAGAGGACGGGTCGGCTAACTGGTTGGAACATAAGTTAGCAATAACATGCAGTTATCACCACGAGCCAGGCAGTCTGGAGTTCCAGGAACTATCTCATAATTCCCCGCGGCTGCAACAGCGGCGATTTTTGATTCCTGGCACGGCGCGGCGAGCGTGGTGTAGCTGTCGCTACAGGAGCGAGCCGCAACAACGCCAGCGGCAAAATCGCCCGGTCCCGAAGGGTTGCGGCTGAAATGGCGATGTCCTTCAATCTGGAACAGTTCAGGGTAAGCCGGCAGCGAGCGCCAGGATTGCTGAACACACCTTTACAGGGGCAGAATTACGCATTCGAGACCGCCGGTAACGAAGGAACAATGCAATGCATACACATGATCTTTCTCCATGGACGCACGACCACATCTTTGATGAAGGCAGCCACGATGCAGAACGTGGCACACGCGCGGTGATGTGGATCACTGCGTTGATGATGGTCGTCGAGATTGTTGCGGGTTGGTGGTTCAACTCCATGGCCCTGCTGGCCGACGGCTGGCACATGAGTTCCCATGCCGTGGCGATTGGACTCAGTGCTTTCGCCTATGCGGCGGCGCGCCGCTATGCGAGGGACCCGCGCTTTGCCTTCGGTACCTGGAAGATTGAGGTACTGGCGGGATTCTCCAGCGCGATCTTTCTGCTTGGTGTTGCCGCAATGATGGTGTTTGCTTCGCTTGAACGTATCTTCTCACCACAGCCCATTCACTACCAGGAGGCGATCGTCGTAGCGGCGGTTGGCCTCATCGTAAACGTGGTGTGCGCCATGATCCTGGGCCATGCGCACGACCATGACCACCACCATCCTGACCACGAACATCACCATGATCTCAATCTGAAGTCGGCCTATGTGCACGTCCTTGCCGACGCGGCCACCTCGGTCCTTGCGATTATCGCCCTGGCGGGTGGCTGGATATACGGCTGGTCCTGGCTCGACCCTGTGATGGGTATTGTCGGAGCGGCTCTTGTCGCAACCTGGGCGAAGAATCTCATCATCGAGAGCGGCAAGGTACTTCTTGACCGGGAAATGGATCATCCCGTCGTGGAGGAAATCCGTGAGGTCGTCGAGACAGGTCCAGAGGCAGGCGACGCCCGGATTGCCGACCTCCATGTCTGGCGTGTCGGCAAGCGGACATACTCCTGTGCCCTGAGCATTGTCACGCATGACACCACGTTGACAGCGGATCGGGTGCGTGAACAGCTTGCACAACACGAGGAAATCGCACACTCGACCATCGAGGTTCACCAGTGCACGGCCTGAGGTCGACCGGGCGGCCATGATGAATCTCCGCGCCCGGCGCCGCCATATCCGGATAATAGCGGCTCATGCACAAGCCGCTTTTATCCGGACGGATCCGATCTCCTTGCAGGGATGACCGGCGCTGGTGCAATGCTGGATTGTGAATCCTACCTCACACCACCCTCGAGTTGTCTGATGCGTTCCTTCAGGCGATTGATTTCCTCTTCATTGGACCCGGTTCCTGGTTGACTATAGCCAGGAGTGCCGCCATAGCCGTAGCCGGGAGTGGCACCGTAGCCGTAACCCGGGACACCGCCATAGCCGTAACCCGGAGCACCACCATAGCCGTAACCCGGGACACCACCGTAGCCGTAACCCGGAGCACCGCCATACCCGTAACCGGGGGGGGCGCCATAGCCATAACCGGGTCGATCGTAGTCATCATCATAACGGTCCCTGTCTCGATTACCCCCCATCCACTTGGACGGATTCATCATGTTGCCCATATCGAATGCCGAGACCGGACTGGTAAACAGCAGGCAGCCAGCCGCGGCAAGTAACATGAGTCGTATCGTTCCGCTCTTCACAAGCGCTTCCTCCATATAATTATGTGATTGCCTCCTGGTAACCAATGCTGCCGGGCGGCCCCGAAACTACCTTTATCCCACCGGACGACCACAACGTCAAACACATTTACCCGGGATGGCACGTACGTAATAATTACTCGTCCGGAGCGGCCATGCTCGAATGGCAGCGGCATGCAGCCCGGCAAGCCGCGGTGTCCGGACCGGATTCGATGGAGGTGCAGCGCGAAGTGCGAAAGCAGTCTGTTGAACGGTTTCGTGATTCGCATTGGTCACGTGCCGTGTGTGGGTGAATGACCGTGTCGGGTCGGAAGAGGGCAGGCGTGCAAGGGAGACAGCCGTAGATCTGAACAATGTCCCGGCGTGAACCGGCGCGTTTCCGGAGCGATAATGGTTCATGTAACTGATTGATTAATAGTTAATTAAATGCGATTAGTGAGCAATGAGAGCCGGGCGCCGGGGAGTGCGGGCAGCCACTGCAGGGCTGGCAGGGCGTCGCCGCGTAGCGGCAGCGGCCTGCAGGGGAGGGTCCATCTCTCCGGGCGCTTCAGCACCACCTGCGGTGTTTCCTCCTGCCCGGCCTCACGGACTGTACTGATCTCGCTGATTGGTAATCTGCCGCGAATGCGCTATCTTGGTTGTGTGACTTGATCTCGATCAAGTCGAAATGTCCCGCACAAGCGCAGCAATACTCAACAAAACGGGTGTCAACACTGACAACAAAAACGGTCCCACGGACTGGCACGTATCACACGGGGGAGTCGGCACGATCTGTCGCACCGGAACCCGATGTTCCGCCGGCGTCCGTATCGGCCGCTAAGGGTATCGGCGAGCCATGCCGTAGATGCGCAACCTTTGCCGGTTGCCCGGTCGCCCGCTCGCTTTCCTCGCTGGCGCGGGTCTGTGACGGGCTGACGCTGCATACGCGCACCCTGCAGGCGGGTGAGACCGCCTTCCACCAGGGGAGCGAATGCGAGGCCGTTTGCGTGGTCAAGGCGGGTTCGATGAAGGCCTGCCTGGCCGCACAGCCTGGTGTGGAGCAGGTCGTGAGTTTCCACTTTCCCGGCGATGTGCTTGATATCGGTGCAGTGGGTACGGCCGTGCACGGGTATTCGGCCATCGCGCTGGAGCGCTCGTCGATTTGCCTTCTGTCCGATGCGGATTCCGTCCGGAGTGCTCTGCGGACACCGGATACCCTGCGGTGGTACCTGCAGCTTGCGTCAGCGGAGCTTGTCCGTGCGCACCAGACATCGTGGTTGCTCAACAGAATGAAGGCACAGACACGCCTGGGGCGGTTTTTGCTGGAACTGTCCCGGGGCTTCGGGGAACGTGGTTACTCTGCCACCGAATTCAACCTGAGTATGTCACGGCATGATATCGGCAACTATCTCGGCCTTACCGTGGAAACCGTCAGTCGTGTGCTGAGCCGGTTCCAGCAGAACGGTCTGCTGAAGGTGGACCACCGGCAGCTGACGCTGCTCAATATTTCCGCCCTGGCTGCAGAGGCGGGACTTTCCCGGCCGGATCGTCAGTCTCCGGACCGGAGTCGCGATCGAGCTCTCTATCCGCCTGACAGGATCGCGAAGACACGGGTCGCGCTGTAGCCGGGACCCCGCAGTCGGCGGGGTGCACCGGTGTATCGCGGTCTGTGCAATGCAGGTGCCTTATCTCGACACCACCGCACTCTTCGCGGGCATCAGGTACCAGAGCACGAAGGCCACCAGGAACAGCGCCGGGATATCGCCCAGCAGATTGGTTCGCTCGGTTTCATCGACGATGGCCTGCACCAGCATGATGCCTCCGTGCACGATGCTCGACCAGATGGTGAACCAGATCAGGCTGGCATTGGCCAGCGGGTCTCTTGCGGCGCGAATCAGGAATACGCCCAGGGTCGCGTACACACCCATGATCATCTGCTCGTATTCAGGCTGGCGCGGTGTCCAGCCCCAGCCTTCGGGCCACACCCACATCATCATGATGTAGATGCCCGCGATGAAAATGATGCCAAACAGCACCAGTGCTGCTTTCAGATACCGGAGTTTGTCTGCTGCCTGCATGTCCGTGCTCCTCTGTGAGATCCGGGTTATCGATTGTATTCGTGTGATCTTCACGACTGGCAGGTGAGCGGGATGGTGTTACACCGGCGCCGGCTGGTCGTGCCTGCCGTGGTCACCGAACCGGCTTTCTGTAGGAGCAAAGGGTGAGGGCAGGTATGATTCACCCTGGCAGGAGTTGCAGAGAATACAAGCCGGTTTTTCATGGCCGCCGCGGGCGCAATCCGGCCCTTGGCACGGCTGGATTGTGCCTGTCGCGTGAAGGCCAACTGCACTTGTTAACAGATTGAGGATATATTCGTAGTTACATGAAATATAAAATAAATAATTCTGCAGTTCCGGGCGGGTGCGCGGCTGCTTGCAGCGCTTCGCCACGCCTGTTTCCGGGGTGGTGAAGTGGACTATCTACTGATTGCACTGGCACTTTCCTTTATCAGTATCAGCCAGATCCTGCAGAAACTGGCGGCCGACGATGCCGGTGCACGACCGTCCGACGTGCATTTCATCCGCCGCCTGGCCTCCAGCCGGGAAACCTGGTGGTCGATCGTCAGCCTGGGGATCGGCACCCTGTTCTGGCTGGCGGTGCTGTACCGGATGGAGGTGAGCAAGGCCTTTCCCTTCCTCAGTCTCAACACGGTACTGGTACTGCTGGCCTCGCGTTATTATCTGCGCGAGACGATTGGCGCGACCCGCTGGATCGGTGTCGTGATTATCGTCGCCGGCATCGTGCTGTTGTCACAGTCATGACCGTCTGCAGCAGGTCGTGTGAGGAAATCCTGCTGGTCGGGTGCAGCGTCGTCCTGTCGGCCGCCGCCCAGTTGCTCATGAAGTCCGGAATGCTGGCCCTGAACGGTCTCGATCTAGACGCCAGCGCGGCGGCGTTGCCGGTACTGACGACGCCCGTGCTGCAGGTGGCTGCGTGGGTCGTTTCCGGTCTGGTCCTGTATGCCTTCTCCATGCTGGCCTGGCTGGCGGTCCTGAGCCGGCATCAGCTGAGCTTCGCCTATCCGTTACTGAGTCTCAGCTATGCGCTGGTGTACATCGCCGCCGTGCTCTGGCCGCGCCTGCACGAAACGGTGTCCACAACGAAGACGCTTGGCGTGATGTTGATCCTGGCGGGTGTCTTCCTGGTGACCCGGACCCGGTCCGAGTGACACAGGCAAAGTACCGTGCGGCGTCCCTCCGGGAGAGGGCGTAAACAGGGCGGTCGTGGGATGCGCCGGGTTCAGCCGGTTTCGAGTCCCTGCAGTGTCGCCCGGAATACCTGCCGCTCATCCAGGTCGAGGCGCACCTTCAGCCCCAGTGCGCCGGCCAGCGCATCCACCAGTGACAGGCCGAGGCCGCTGTGTTCCGGGTCGCTGCGGGCCTCCTCCTTGCGCCAGAAACGCTGCTGCATGTGCCGGACATCGTCCCTTTCCAGGTCGGTTACCGGGTTCTCCACGGTCAGTTCCGCGCCGCCCGGCGACGTGGCGGTGTATACCCGGATGGTGGCCCCCGGCGGGCTGTACGTGACCGCGTTGGATAACAGGTTGCGCAGGATCAGTTTCAGTTTCTCCCGGTCCGTGCGCACCTGGAAGTCCGCAGGGATATCGTTGCGGATATTCCGGTCCGTGAAACCTTCGCCCGCCGCATCGGTCCGTGCCGCATCGACCAGACCGGCAAGCGCGAGGTCTTCCGGCACGATCTGCAACTGGCCGGCATCGGCGCGGGCCAGTTCCAGCAGCGTCGTCACCAGGTTCTCCATCTGTGCGGAGATGTCCTCGATATCGGAAAAGAAATTCAGCACGGTTTCCCGGTCCGCCGGCTGCTGCCGGCCGACCTCGGCCAGGGTCTTGAGCTCGGCCAGTGGCGTGCGCAGTTCGTGGGTGACATCCGCGGAGAAGCGCCGCTCGCGCTGGAAGGCGGATTCCAGCCGGGCCAGCAGGTTGTTGATCTGCCGCTCGATGGGGGCCAGTTCCACGCTTTGCGGTCCCTCGTGGGTGATCCGGGTATCGAGGGACCGGGCGTCGATATCCCGTACCCGGGTGGCCAGCCGTTCCAGGGGCAGCAGGCCGCTGCTGACGAACTTGTTGGTCAGCACGGCAATGGCAATCAGGATGGTCAGCATGGCCCCGGCGATGATGGCGCGCCGGGCCGTGCGCTCCTGCTGCAGGGTGACACGCTCTCGTGCCACGACCAGGGTGACCGGGGTGCGGCCGGCGGCGGTGGTGTCCGGTCGCGGGTCGGCCCCCGCTTCGTCCTCGACCTCCGTGGGTGGTATGAACAGGATCTCGACCATCCGGCCCGGCCGGCCGTCCGGGAGCGTGATGTCGTGGAAGGTGTACTGGAACAGCTGCGCATCGAACTGTGGCAGGTTGCCGGTACCCAGCGAGCGGGAACGTCCGATGATCACGGACTGGTTCTGCCAGAGCTGGAAATACTGCGCATCCTGCCCGCTATCGAAACCGGGCAGGGTTTCCCTGGCGAATTCGAATTCCACGCCCGCGGGTGCGGCCTTGACCAGTGTCTGCAGGGCCCGTGCCCTGTCGAGCAGGGCGGAGTCGAACACCTTCTGCATCTGGAAGCCGATCATGACGTCGAGAAACACGGCGGCGACCACCAGCACCAGCGCGGTGCCCATGAGCACTGCGATGATCAGGTTGCGCTTGATCGAATACTGGCTCACGGTTTCTCGATGAGGTAGCCGAAACCGCGCCGTGTCCTGATCAGTGGTGGTGCGCCGGATTGTTTCAGCTTCTTGCGCAGGCTGCTGATATGGACCTCGATGGCGTTGCGGGTGATGCCGGCGGTGGCGTCCCGCAGCTGATCGATCAGTTGCTGGTGGGTAATGACCTGGCCGCGGCGCCGCGCCAGGTATTCCAGCAGCGAGAATTCGGTCGGTGTCAGAGAGAGGTTCTCGCCGGCGCAGGTGGCCTGGCAGGTGACGCTGTCGATGTGCAGCGGGGGGAGGTCGATGACCGGGGTGTGGACATCGGTACGACGCCGCGACAGCGCGCGCAGGCGCGAGACCAGCTCGTCGAAGGAAAACGGTTTGACCAGGTAGTCATCGGCTCCGTGGTCCAGGCCCTGGATACGGTCTTCCGTCTGGTCGCGGGCGGAAAGGATCAGGACATAGGAACGGTTCCTGCGTTGGCGCAGGGTGGACAGCACGGTCAGGCCGTCGACCTTCGGCAGCATGAGGTCGAGAATGATCACGTCGTACTCATAGGTCCCGGCGAATTCCAGCGCCTGTCTGCCATCGAAGGCCTGGTCCACCGCATGACCGACCGCGCGCAGGCCGGCGCTGATCGAGCGTTGCAGACGCTGTGAATCTTCAACGAGCAGGACTTTCAAGGCAGGTGTTCTCCCGGGCCTGGCGGCACCATTATATGGCAGATCGGGCACCACGCGGGCCACCGGATGACAGACCGGCCCGGACATGCCCCGGATAAATCCGGCATTCTCAGCCAATCTTAAGATTGGCGCACTACCATACCTGCTGATCCGAATTCCCGTTGACCGGCCCGGGCTGCGCCGGCTGTGGATACCTCCAGAGACTGTGAACGAAACCGACACGACAACCGAACCGTTCCTGCCGTTTTCGCGTCCCGCGATCAACGAGCAGGACATCAAGGCGGTCAGCCAGGTCCTGCGCTCGGGCTGGATCACTACCGGTGCCGTTGCCGCCGAGCTGGAGCAGCGTTATTGCGAGACCATCGGCTGCGAGCACGCGGTGGCGCTCACCTCCGCGACGGCCGGGATGCACCTGTTGCTGCACGCACTTGGAATCGGCCCCGGGGACGAGGTGATTACACCCTCGATGACCTGGGTGTCCACCGTCAACCAGATCGTACTGGCCGGTGCCAGACCGGTCTTCGTCGACATCGAACGCGGTTCACTCATGACCAGCGCGCGGCTGGTCGAACCGCTCGTCAACGAGCGTACACGGATGATCGTGCCGGTGCATTTCGCCGGGGCGTCGCTTGATCTGGATCCGTTGCGCGCGCTGGCGGAACGGCATGAGCTGTTCCTGCTGGAAGATGCCGCGCATGCCATCGGCACCCGCTACCACGGCTACCCGGTGGGGCAGACCGGTTGCGCGATCTTCTCCATGCACCCGATCAAGAATATCACGACCGGCGAGGGCGGCATGCTGTGCACGGACGACGCGGCGCTGGCCGACCGCATCCGCCGGCTCAAGTTTCACGGCCTGGGCGTGGATGCCTTCGACCGGGAAACGCAGGGCAGGGCGCCGCAGGCGGAGGTGCTGGAACCCGGTTTCAAGTACAACCTGCCCGACATGAACGCGGCGCTCGGACTCAGCCAGATCCTCCGGCTGCGGGAACTGAACCGGCGTCGTGCGCAACTGGCGGCACGCTATCACGAGCTGCTGGCTGATGTGGACGAGGTATTGCCGCTGGAGATTCCGGATTACTCCTTTGAGCACGCCTGGCACCTGTTCATCGTGCGGCTGGATATCGAACGGGCCGGTATGAGCCGGGACCGCTTCATGGCTGCGCTGAAACAGCGCGGCATCGGTACCGGTCTGCATTTCCGGCCGGCACACAGCCAGCGCTACTACGCCGAGCAGCTGCCGGTCACACCGGGCAGCCTGCCGGTGACCGGGTGGAATGCCGAGCGGATCTGTTCGCTGCCGCTGTTTCCCGACATGACGGACGCGGACGTCCGGCGTGTCGTGGCCACCATCAAGACCGTGCTGAAGGAGCAATGACCGTGGATACCCCGTGGCTGTCACTGGTCGTGCCGGTGTACAACGAGCAACAGAACCTGCACGAGCTGATCCGGCGCTGTCTGGAGGTCGGGTCGGCACTGGACAGACCCTTCGAACTCATCCTGGTGGATGACGGCAGCCGCGACGATTCGGCCTCCATCATCCGCCAGGCCGCGGCAGACAACCCGGACCGGGTCATCGGCGTCCTGCTCAACCGCAACTACGGCCAGCATGCCGCGGTCATGGCCGGGCTCGCCGAGTCCTATGGCGAGGTCGTGGTCACGCTCGACGCCGACCTGCAGAATCCCCCCGAGGAAATCCCCAGGCTGCTGGGACCGATCGAGGCGGGATGCGACGTGGTGGGCAGCATCCGCAAGCAGCGCAAGGATTCCCTGTTCCGCACATTTTCCTCGCGCCTGATCAACAAGGCCATCCAGAAGGCGACCGGCGTAATGATGCACGACTACGGCTGCATGCTGCGCGCCTACCGCCGGCCCATTGTCGACGCCATGCTGCAATGCCATGAGCGCAGCACCTTCATCCCGGTACTGGCCAACAGCTTTGCCAACCGCACCGACGAGGTCGAGGTCGAACACGCAGAGCGGGCCAACGACACCTCCAAGTACAACCTCTGGAAGCTGATCAACCTGCAGTTCGACCTGCTGACCAGCATGACCACCTTTCCGCTGCGGCTGTTGAGTATCCTCGGTGGCCTGATCTCGCTGGGCGGCTTTGCCTTCAGCTTCCTGCTGCTGGCTTCGCGCCTGATCTTCGGTGCGCACTGGGCCGGTGAAGGCGTGTTCACCATTTTCGCGGTGCTGTTCATCTTCGTCGGCGTGCAGCTGCTGGCGATCGGACTGATGGGGGAATACATCGGTCGTATCTACAGCGACGTCCGCGCCCGTCCGCGCTATTTCGTGAAACAGCGGGTGGGGCGCCTGGCATGACGGCGCCTCCGGTTCCGAATCTTTCCGTTATCAACAAGGTGATCTGCAAATGAACTCAAAATCGAACATGAAGACGGTGGTCGCGGCCTATCACAATGTGGGCTGTGCCGGTATCCGGGCGCTGCAGCGCTGCGGATTCGAGATCCAGGCGATCTTCACCCATGTCGACGATCCGGCGGAAGCCCACTGGTTCGAGTCCGTGGCGGATCTCGCGGTGGAGCTCGGTATTCCGGTCTATGCGCCGGACGATATCAATCATCCGATGTGGGTCGAGAAGATCCGCTCCCTCAATCCCGACTTCCTGTTTTCCTTCTACTACCGCAACCTCATCGGGCGCCCCATTCTCGACATCCCGCGCGCGGGCTGCCTGAACCTGCACGGTTCGCTGTTGCCGAAATACCGCGGCCGTGCGCCCCTCAACTGGGTACTGGTGAACGGCGAGCGGGAAACCGGCGTCACCCTGCACTACATGACGGAGAAGGCGGATGCCGGCGACATCGTCTGCCAGCGGTCCGTGCCGGTGGCGGAGGACGACACCGCCCTGCAGCTGAACGGCAAGCTGGTCGCGGCCGCCGGTGCGATGCTGGACGAATACCTGCCTCAGCTGCAGGCCGGCAACGCGCCGCGCACGCCACAGGATCACGCACAGGCGAGCTACTTCGGCCGCCGCACTCCGGCGGACGGGGCGATCGACTGGACCGCCGGCAGCCGTGACATCCACAACCTGGTGCGCGCGGTGACACGGCCGTATCCGGGGGCGTTCACCTTCCGCGGCCAGACGCGGCTGACGATCTGGTCGGCGCGATCCGTTCAGCACCCGGCAGGCGGGCACGCGCCGGGCACGATCCTGTCGGTTGCACCGCTGGTGATCGCCTGTGGCGATGGCGCACTGGAAATCGGCACGGCACAGGCCGAAAACGGCCTGTGCGTATCCGGCGCACAGCTGGCTTCCGACCTGAACCTGGTCGCCGGTGCGCGGCTGGGGGCCGGCGCCAACCGGCGTGCGGTGACCACCCGCAAGACGCGCATCCTGATCCTCGGGGTCAACGGTTTCATCGGCAACGCCCTGACCGAGCGCCTGCTGGCGGATGGCGGCTACGAAGTACACGGTATGGATCTCAATGACAGCGCCATTGAACGCTTCCGCAATTCACCGGATTTCTGCTTCCACGAGGGTGACATCTCCATTCACCGCGAGTGGATCGAGTACCACGTCAAGAAATGCGACGTGATCCTGCCGCTGGTCGCCATCGCAACGCCGATCGAGTACACGCGCAACCCGCTGCGGGTGTTCGAGCTGGATTTCGAGGAAAACCTGCGCGTCGTGCGTTACTGCATGAAGTACCGCAAGCGCATCATCTTCCCGTCCACCTCCGAAGTATACGGCATGTGCGACGACCCGATGTTCGACGAGGATACATCGCGCCTGATCCTGGGCCCGATCAACAAGCAGCGCTGGATCTATTCCTGCAGCAAGCAGTTGCTCGACCGGGTGATCTGGGCCTATGGCAAGTCCGAAGGGCTGAAGTTCACCCTGTTCCGCCCCTTTAACTGGATCGGTTCACGGCTGGACTCGCTGGAGTCGGCACGCATTGGCAGTTCCCGTGCGATTACCCAGCTGATCCTGAACCTGGTGGAGGGCACACCGATCCAGCTGATCGACGGTGGCGAGCAGAAGCGCTGTTTCACCGACGTGGCGGACGGTGTGGAGTGCCTGTTCCGGATCATCGAGAATCGCGGCGATGCCTGTGACGGGCAGATCATCAACATCGGCAATCCCGACAACGAGGCCAGCATCCGCCAGCTGGCGGAGGTGCTGCTGGAGAAGTTCGAGGCCCATCCGCTGCGTGAGCTGTTCCCGCCGTTTGCCGGGATGCACATCACCGAGAGCCGGCAGTATTACGGTGAGGGTTACCAGGACGTCCAGCACCGTCGCCCCAGTATCGAGAATGCGCGGCGGCTGCTGGGCTGGGAACCGCTGACCCCGTTGTCCCGCTCCATCATCGACACCCTGGACTACTTCCTGCGTGAATACGTGGCTTCGCACGGCCTGACTGCGCAGGCCGAGAAGCTGACCCGCTCGGCCCTCGACATGGCGTAGGCCGGCGCGACACCGTGACGGCAACGAGTGCGCTGACGGTCGGGCTGCGGGTCGACGTCGATACCTGGCGGGGCACGCGTACCGGCGTGCCGCGGTTGTTGCAAAGCCTTGCCGCACACGATATCCACGCCAGCTTCTTTTTCACGGTGGGCCCGGACAACATGGGACGGCACCTGTGGCGTCTCGTCAAGCCGGCGTTCCTGGTGAAGATGCTGCGTTCCGGCGCGGCCAGCCTGTACGGCTGGGACATCCTGCTGCGTGGCACCTTCTGGCCGGGACCGCAGATCGGCAAGCGGCTGGGCCCTGTCATCCGCGCGACGGACCGCGCCGGGCACGAGGTCGGGCTGCATGCCTGGGACCACCATCGCTGGCAGAGCCGCGTCGAGCACATGACGGCGGAACAGGTCCGTCATGAACTGTCCCTGGGCATGGACTGCCTGCAATCCATCCTGCAGCGCCGTGTCGATTGCAGCGCAGTCGCGGGCTGGAAATGCAGCGACATCGTACTGCGGGAAAAGAACGCACTGGCGCTGCGCTACAACTCGGACTGCCGCGGACAGTCGATTTTCCGGCCGGTGATCGACGGCGTGGAGTGCACGCCGCAGATCCCGGTCACCCTGCCGACCTACGACGAGGTGATCGGCCGCAACGACTGGACGGACAGCAATTACAACGATCGGCTGCTGTCGCTCATCCGGCCTGGTGCCCTGAACGTGCTGACCATCCACGCCGAGGTCGAAGGCATTGCCAGGGCCGCCCTGTTCGACGACTTCCTGCGCCGGGCGGCGGAACGGCAGATCCGTTTCGTTCCACTCGGGGACCTGCTGCCGCCGGCGGAGCGGATTCCGCACGGGGTGGTCAGTACCGGGGTACTGGCCGGCCGCGAGGGGACCCTGTGTCTCCAGCAACTGACGGCGGCAACCCCGTGAAGCGCATCGGTCAGACCGGCAGGGCCCTTGCGGCCACATGGCGCATGCGCGGATATGCCAACCCGGCCATTCTCGTGCCGGCGGTACTGCTGCTGGTGTACCTGGCGCTCTACATCTTCCCGCTGGGTTACCGTCCGCTGGTCATTCCGGATGAAACGCGCTACTCGGAGATCCCGCGCGAGATGCTGGTCACCGGTGACTGGGTGACGCCGCGCCTGGACGGCCTGCGTTATTTCGAGAAACCACCGCTCGGCTACTGGCTGAATGCGCTGTCCATCTCCGCCTTCGGTGAAAACGAGTTTGCCGTGCGCCTGCCCGGCACCCTCGCGGCCGGACTGACCAGCCTGATTGCCTTCCTGTTCTGCCTGAAGGTATGGCAAAGCCGGCGCATCGCGCTGGCCGCGGCACTGATCCACATGACCTTTCTCGAGGTCTACCTGGTCGGTACATTCAACGTACTGGACAATTTTCTCACCTTCTTCCTGACCGCGGGCATCTACGCGGCATACCTGGCCAACGTGGCGACGGATGCGTCCGCCAGCCGGTTGCGCTGGGGGCTGGCCGGTGTCAGTTTCGGACTCGCCTTCCTGACCAAGGGTTTCCTGGCCTTTGCGGTCCCGGTGCTGGTGCTGGTGCCCTGGATGGTGTGGCAGGGACGCTGGCGCATGTTGCTGGCCCGTGCCTGGTGGGCGGTGCTGGCCGCCGCCCTGGTGATCGCCCCGTGGGCTATCCTGATCCAGCTGCGCGAGGGCGACTTCTGGCACTACTTCTTCTGGATCGAGCACATCAAGCGTTTTACCTCGGCAAACGCCCAGCACCGTGCGCCGCTGTATTACTTCGTGATGTACCTGCCGGCGCTGGCCTTCCCCTGGCTGAGTCTGCTGCCGGCCGCGATCTCCGGGCTGCGCAACGGGGAGCGGGACCATCCTGGCCGGCGCGAGGCACTGCGCCTGGCCTGGCTGTGGCTGCTGCTGCCGTTCCTGTTCTTCTCCGCCTCCAGCGGCAAGCTGGCGACCTATATCCTGCCGGTCTTTCCGCCGTTTGCCGTGCTGGTCGCCGCGGGGCTCTCGGCTTACCTCCGCCGGGGCGACAGCAAGCTGTTTGATTTCGGCATGCTGCTGAACGTGCTGATCTTCCTCTGCCTGCTGGCCGGGCTGGTCATCACCCAGACCGTGGACATCGGCTTTCGCGCCTACAGCGGGCACGAGACCCTCAGGTTCACCGTCCTCGCCCTGACGCTGGCACTGGGCGCAGCGGCGGGTCTGGCCACGATCTTTGTTTCCCGCATGGACGTGAAACTGGCGTCGTGCATTGCCATGATTGTCTTTCCGCTGCTCGCCATCGTGTTCGTGCTGCCGGAGGAGACCCTGATGCACAACTCCCCCGGCCGGCAGCTGCTGCAGTACCGGGACCGGATCGACCGGGACTCGATCCTGCTGTCCGATTCCGCCCTGTTGCGTGCCATGGCCTGGTACCTCAAGCGCGAGGATATCTACCTGGTCGGCAAGGGTGAACTGGGATACGGACTGGACTATGCTGATTCCCGTCGGCGATTCATCGATGCGGCCGGCATGCAACGGTTGTTACAGGAGAATAGCGCCGGCCATTCCCTCCTGATGGCCTGCAAGCGTGAATGTCCGGCAGCGTTGACGAACCTGTTGCCTGCAACGGCGGAGAAGCACACCTGGGGCGTGTTTACGTTCTGGTATGTACCACAGGCCGGTACCCCGGCAACCGCACACCCGGCAACCCGATAATTCATCTTTTGAGGAGAACAGACCCGTGATCGATATCGCGCACATTCATCCCATGCTGGTTCACTTTCCGCTGGCGCTGTTTCCGGTGGCCATTGGGGCGCAGCTGCTGGCGATGCTCAGGGGGCATGACCTGTTCGGCCGGTCCTGCCTGTCTTCCACGGCCATGACACTGCTGGCGCTGGCTGCGGCCGGGGCCGTAGTGGCCGCCGTGTTCGGCGACATGGCGCTCGACAAGGCGCTCGACGCCGGTGTGCAGATGGCCACGATGGAGGATCACGAAGAGCTGGGACAGCTCAGTGCGGTACTGCTGTCCGTACTGGCCGTCGCCGGGCTGTGGTTGTACCGAAAGGCCGGCAGCAGTCTGGTCGTGAGCCGTCTCTTCGTGGTGGCCTGTCTCGTGGTGCTGGTGGTGTTGTTGACCACGGCCTGGTTTGGCGGGCAGCTGGTGTACGAGCATGGTATCAACGTACTGGTGTCGCCGCATTAGGCAGCCGCCTGGCACACGCTGCCATGGCGCAGAGCGCTTCAGATCATCAGGTCATCCTCGCCACGCGGGGATGACCTGACCCGGTATTCCCGGGCAGGTCGGGTCCGATCATGCAACAACGCCGTTCCAGTCTGCGCAAGAACCATCGGCTTCCGGCAGTTGCTGCCGGAATCGTGCTGTTGAATGCCTGCACCCTGTACCGGCCGCTGCCACTGCCGGACAAGGCGCAATTGTCAGACAGCATTGCGGCCCTGTCGGCGGAAGTCCTGGCGCCGCCTCCTGGCCGGTCTGTGTCTCACGTGTTCAACGTGGATGACGGGGTCGATCCGGATGAGGCCGGAACCCTGGCCGTTCTCAACAATCCGGAACTGAAGGCCCGGCGTGCGCGCCTGGCGGTTGCCGGTGCGCAGGTCTTTGCCGCCGGCCTGCTGCCGGACCCCCAGCTCAGCGCGGGCCTGGATCGTCCGTCCGGTGGCAGCGCCGGGCTGGTGAATGCCTGGTCACTGGGACTGGGCTACGACATCATACCGCTGATCACCCGGCAGGCACGTATCGATACCGAGTCCGGTGCACGGCGCCAGGTTCGCCTTGACCTGCTCTGGAAGGAATGGCAGGTCGTCCAGCAGGCGCGCACGCTGGCCGTGGACCTGGTGCTGGAACAGCAGCGACTGGACCTGCTGCAGCGGATGCTGGAGCTGTACCGGACGCGCTATGAACATTCCGCCTCCGCACTGGCAAAGGGCAATATCACGCTGGACACCAACGGCACCGATCTGACCGCGCTGGTCGATGTACTCAGCCAGATCAGTCAGCTGGAACAGACGCACAACCAGACACGCCACGACTTCAACCTGTTGCTGGGATTGAAGCCTGACGTCACTGTCAGGCTGGCCCCGCTGCCGGCAACCTCGCCGTTTCCGAAGCAGGTACTGGATGCGGAACTCTCCGGCCTGGCACAACGCCGCCCCGACCTGCTTGCCCTGAAGGCCGGGTATGACAGCCAGGAAGCGCGTGTCAGGGCGGCGATCCTGGGGCAGTTTCCCTCGATCGGAATCGATGTCCATCGGGCACGCGATACCGGCGGGGTCAATAGCGTGGGTCTGGGTGTGACGCTCAATCTGCCTCTGTTGACCGGCAACCGCGGCACGATCGCAATCGAGCGCGCCAGCCGTGCACAACTGCGCGAGGAATATCAGGCACGCCTCGCGCAGACCGCTACCGATGTCGACCGGTTGCGCGAATTGCAGGACATCATCACGCGGCAACAATCGGCACTGGAGACCTATCTGCCGCGACTGGAAGGGCTGGTGGATCGTTCGCGCGCCGCCTACGCCCAGGGCAATATCGATGCACTCACGTTTCTCAATATGGAATCCACCTGGGTCAACAAGCGACTGGAACAACTCAGTCTGGCGCAGGCGGCGTGGGAAAACCACATTGCACTGGAAACATTACTTGCCATGCCCGGTTTCCCGCTGCAATCGCGATCTGCTCCGGATGAAACCGGGAGGTTGTAACCATGAAGCGGTCAACGGCTATTCATTCGTTCCTGTCCGGTGTGCTGGCGTTACTTTGCCTGGCCGGTCCGCCGTGTCCGGCCGAGCAAGGTGCCAGTGTGTTGATCAGTACCGCGCCGGTCGTGACGCAGACCATGGTCAACTTCCTGGAGACCTTCGGTACGCTGGACCCGGATCCTGACCAGGTGCTGACCCTTTCCCTGCCGCATGCAGGTTTGATCAATCATGTCTGGGTGAGCCTCGGACAACGGGTCAGCAGCGGCGACCGCCTGCTCGAGGTGGTGACGGCGCCGGATGCACATATGCAGTACCTGCAGGCGCAGAGTGCGCTGGACTTCGCTCGGAAGGAGCTGGACCTGAAACAGAACCTGCTCGGTCAGCAACTGGCCACCAGGGCGCAGGTCGACGCGGCGAAGAAAAACCTGCAGGACGCCAGGGCGACACTGCAGGCGTTGCGGCAGCGTGGACAGGACGTTGCCGAAGAGACCCTGCGTGCGCCCATGGACGGTATCATTACGCGGCTGGATATTTCCCAGGGGCAACGGGTACAGGCGGACAGCACGGCCATGCTGATCGCGGCCGGGCAACGGCTGGTTGCACGCCTCGGTGTGGAACCGGAAGACCTGCCACTCATACAGGCAGGAACACCGGTTGTCATCACCCCGGTATTTGCACATGACGTGAAAATCAACACCAGTGTCCGTGAAATCCACGCCATGATCGACCCGGTAACCCAGCTGGTTGAGGTACTCGTGCCGATTACCGACCAGGTCGACCAGCTGGTGCTGGGCAGCAGGGTTCTTGGCCGGATTCAGCTTGCATCACATAACACCCTGGCCGTGCCGCGCAGTGCCGTCCTCACCGACGATGCGGGCAGGTCATCGGTCTTCGTTGTCAATAACGGGGTAGCCCGGCGTGTGCCGGTGACGTCCGGTGTGGAAGCCGGTGACCTGGTCGCAGTGGCCGGCGCGCTGAATGCCGGCGATACTGTGGTGACATCCGGCAACTACGAGCTGGTCGATGGCATGGCTGTCAGGGAACAGCCCTGATGGATATTGCGCACTGGGCGGCCAGGCATCGCCGCTCCATTCTGTTCCTGGTGGCCGTCCTGGTGCTGGGCGGGATCGTCGCCGCGCTGCGGTTGCCGGTAGCATTGTTTCCCCGCGTGGATTTCCCGCGTGTGGTCGTGTCACTGGACGCGGGTGACCGGCCTGCCGACCGGATGGCCATTACCGTCACCCGGCCGGTGGAACAGGCGGTCCGTACGGTCCCGGGTGTGGTCAGCCTGCGTTCCACCACCAGCCGTGGCAGTGCAGAGTTGTCACTGAATTTCGGCTGGGGCGATGACATGGTGGCCGCCATGCTGCAGGTGGAGTCGGCAGTCAACCAGGTGCTGCAGGAATTGCCACCCGGTACGCGCTATACCGTAAGGCGCATGGACCCCACGGTGTTTCCGGTTGCCGCCTACAGCCTGACCTCGGATACCCGGTCGCAGGTCGAACTGCACGACCTTGCCACTTACCAGCTGGTGCCGTTGCTGTCCTCGATCAATGGCGTGGCCAGGGTTGCCACGCTGGGCGGGGACCAGGCCGAGTACCGGGTCGAGGTCGACCCGGAAAAAATGGCTGCCTTCGGCCTCACCTTCAGTGATGTGGCAACCAGCCTGTCTGCCAGCAATGTGCTGCAGGCAGTTGGCCGCCTGGAAGATCATTACAAACTGTACCTGTTGCTGTCCGATACCCAGATCCACTCACTGAAAACCATCGAGAATTCCGTGCTGCGCAGCGGCTCCGGCAAGCTGGTGCGGCTGGAGGAAATTGCACGGATTTACCCGGCTGCCGTGCCACGCTGGTCGCGCATTACCGCGGACGGCCAGGATGCGGTGCTGCTACAGGTCTACCAGCAGCCTGATGGCAACACGGTGCAGATCGTAAGAGGTGTCAGTGAGCGGCTGGCCGGATTCCGTGACAAGTTGCCTGCCGGTGTGAAGATCGCCAACTGGTACGACCAGAGCCAGCTGATTACCGGGTCCGCCAGCAGCGTTCTCGATGCCATTGCGATCGGCGTGGTGCTGGCCGCCGTCGTGCTGCTGGTTTTTCTGCGCAGTCTGAAGATCACCCTGGTTGCGATACTCATCGTGCCAGCGGTGCTGGCCAGCACGGTACTGCTGCTTGACGTGTTGCATATGAGTTTCAACATCATGACGCTGGGCGGCATGGCGGCGGCGGTCGGTCTGATCGTGGACGATGCCATCGTCATGATCGAACATATCATCCGGCGCCTGCGTGAGCGCGGCCAGGACCTGGCACTGACCATCCGCGAGGCCGCCATAGAATTTACTCCGCCACTGGCCGGCTCGTCGGGGTCGACGATCGTGATTTTCGCCCCGCTGGCATTTCTGGGTGGTGTTAGCGGCGCCTTTTTCAAGGCGCTTTCCCTCACCATGGCCAGCAGCCTGCTGGTTTCTTTCCTGCTGGCCTGGCTGGCGGTTCCACTGCTCGCCGAGCATCTGCTGAGCACCCGGGACGCGCAACAGGAGGACGTCGGCAGGTTGTTCCGGCGGGTCATGCAGGGCTATCAATCCCTGATGCAGCGCCTGCTGCGTTCACCCTGGTTGCTGGCGTTCGGAATCATACCGTTGCTCGCACTCGGCATGATCGCGTATCACCAGGTGGGTTCCGGTTTCATGCCACACATGGATGAAGGCGGGTTCATCCTGGACTACCGTGCGCCGGACGGTACCTCGCTGACCGAGACCGATCGGCTGTTGCGGCAGGTTGGGGCGATCCTGCATGCCGAACCTGCGGTGGAAACCTATTCGCGGCGTACCGGCGCCCAGCTTGGCGGCGGGCTTACCGAGGCCAATGAGGGAGATTTTTTCGTGCGGCTCAAGCCGTTTCCCCGTCCCCCGATCGATCAGGTGATGGATGAGGTCCGCACCCGGGTTGAACGTGAGGTTCCCGGTCTCGAAGTGGAAATGGCCCTGTTAATGGAGGATGTCATCGGCGACCTGACCGCCGTCCCGCAGCCGGTCGAGATCAAGCTGTATGGCGACAATTCCGACGAGCTGCTTTCGGTAGCGCCCAGGGTTGCCGATGCCATCGGCGGTATCAGGGGCGCGGTCGATGTCAGGGACGGTATCATCCTGGCCGGAGACGCCATCAATTTCATCGTGGACCGCGACAAGGCCGCACTCGAGGGTATCGATCCGGACCTGGTCACCCGCCAGATCAACGCCTGGTTCGACGGGCTGGTGACCACACAGGTACAGGAAAACGTCAAGCTGGTCGGGGTGCGTGTCTGGGTACCGGCGGCGTTGCGTGACCGGAGCAGTGCCATTGACAGGATCTGGCTGCGCGCCCCGGACGGACACCGCTTCCCGCTCAAGCGCATTGCCCGTGCGGTCGTGGAAACCGGCCAGCCACAGATTACGCGCGACAACCTGAAACGTATGGTCGCGGTCACCGCCCGGATCAGCGGGCGTGACCTGGGTTCGACCATTCGTGACGTCAAGCAGGTACTGGCACAGCCGGGACTGATACCGGATGACATGTACTATGAACTGGGCGGGCTCTACAAGCAGCAGCAGATCGCGTTTCAGGGCCTGATTGCCGTGTTCATCGCGGCCGTGGCGCTGGTATTCCTGTTGCTGTTGTTTCTGTATGAGGAATTTGCCGCCGCCGTGGCCATCATGGTGTCGCCGCTACTGGCCATGGCGGCCGTATTGACCGGGTTATGGGTGACCGGCACCGAGCTGAATATCACGGCCATGATGGGCATGACCATGATCGTGGGGATCGTCACCGAGGTGTCGATTTTCTATTTCTCGGAGTATCACGAGCTGGTGGGCCGTGGGCAGGACAGACTGACCGCACTGGTCCAGGCGGGGAGCAGCCGGATGCGGCCGATCGTCATGACCACACTGGCCGCCATCCTCGCATTGTTGCCCCTGGCGCTGGCATTGGGACAGGGATCGGCCATGCAACAGCCGCTGGCGATCGCCATCATCTCCGGCCTGCTGGTGCAGGTGCCGCTGGTGCTCATCGTCATGCCGGTATTCTACCGCTCGATCGGCCGGGTTACCGGGACAGCGTGATGCCGCTCACACTGTCCAGGTAGGCGGTGAACACGCCGCCGTTTTCCTGGTGCTGGATCTTGACCGGCAGGAAGTGCAGGTCGACCGCGCACCACATGGTCGTGACCTGCCGGTCGTTGCGCTGGATGACGACGGTTTTCAGCTTGCCCAGGACCGTGTCGACCACCTCGTCACCGATGTAGCTGATGTCGTAGGTACGGATGTCCCTGTTGCCGGCCACCTGGTAATGGAAATCCCGTACGCCCGCCGCGAGGTCGATCATCAGGTTGACCAGGTAGGCACTCTGGTCGATCACGGGACCGGTGAGCGGGTACTCGTAGACCTGGTCGTCCACCTGGCTGATCACCTTGCCCTGGTCGGGCTCGAATTGCTGTGACACCTTGCGGTGCCGTTTGCCGCTGCGCACGTACTGGTATTCCACCGGTTCCACGCGCGTGGCGTCCTGCTTCAGGCGGGTCGTTTCCCGGATGTGGTCGGAGAACAGCAGGTTTGCCAGGCCGGTGGTGTCGGACCCGGACAGGAATACCGGTGCGTCGGAGGAATCGTAGCGCAGTTCATGGGTCGCACGGCCAAGTTCAAGCGGTCCCTTTTTCACCACGTAGGTTGCCTTGAATGCGGGGAGCAAGCCGGCCGCCTGCCCGCTGAGCGAGAGCAGTACGGCACATAGCAGGACGAGGAATCTGGCCATCGGTTGTTTGTCTCCGGTACATTGCAATTGGTTCAGCCGGTCATCGCTCAAGAATACCAGACACAGACGGGTTTCCGGACATCCGGACAGACGATTCGTAGCGGGGTGGCCTGCAATCCACGGCGTACCCGGGTAGCGGACCGGAGAATGGCGCGAGTGAACGCCCGGTGTCCGCCACAGGCTGTCCGTACAGATCTTGACTTCAGTGAATGCGGGGACCGGTTGCGAGGCCGGGAGGGCTAGCGCTGGCTGGTGTCGCCTGCAGGATTCCGGGGACTCAGCAGGGTGCGCAATACGGCCACCGTTGCATCGGGTGATGTGCTGACCAACCGGAAGCAGGGGAGAGATGCCAGTAAATTCCGGACTGCGGGCAGTCCGCCATTGGCATGTGCCAGCGGATTCAGGCAGTGGCTGTATACATTCGCCAGCGCCGTGCTACCGGACAGTCTCCCGACCCGTGTGGTACCTCCATCGGCCTTGTCCAGCACGACCAGCGCCCGCAGTGGAACCGGGCTGTTCTGCAACCGCTTCCAGGTCCCGTCCAGAGGCAGGAACCACTGCCTGTCAAGTTGCCGCATTCGCTGCCGCAACCGGGATGGTATCGATTCAGGGCGCCGTTTCAGTGCCAGGGCACGCGGGTAGGGCCAGACTTGCAGGGCTTGCAGGTCAATGGGGGCGAGTTCATCGCTGAAACAGTGAACCCCCGCCTGGTATGCCGCAAGGCTGGTGGTGGACTTGCCACCGCCGGATGCAGCCAGTACGGCGACCGCGCCGGTTGCTGTACCCAGCACCGCCGCATGCATGAACAGTAATTCCGGTCTTCGGTGCTGGAGTGCCAGGATGAGTGCCTTGTCCAGGGCATAATGCAGGGCTGCAGGTCCATACGCCGCCGCGTAGTGCCGTCCTGTGCCGAACTCCACCATCCAGTGTCGTCCGCCACGGTGGCTGGCGCGCAGGCGTAACCGGGTCGGTGACGGGGGCGTGTGCGAGGAAATTGCGCGGAACAGTACCCCCAGGTCGGCAGGTACCTCAAGTTGTACCCGGATCCCGAGCAGGCCGCCAGTCAGTGTAGTGAGGGCATGACCGTTACGCTGCTCGCAATCGGGGCATCGTCGCACGCAACCGGACCCGGTTTGCCGGCTTCAGAATCTACGATTCTTAAGCGGTTTCCGCCGGCTGGTCAGTGTATCCAGGATGTTCGTGACGGGTCGTCCGGGTTTGACCGGCAGACCATTGCCTGTAGGCAGACCATTGCCAGTGGTATCCTGGCTACCGTAGGACGCAGTAAACGGCATGGCGGGTAATGTCAGAATCGCCGGCGCGAGATAAACCGTCTTTTTCAGAAACCTGCGTTTGCCCTGATCAACTTTCCCTTGCTTGTCCATTCTGGTGCTCCATAATTCCAGTTAATCCCTGTTTTCCGTTATTCCAGTAGCCCCTGCTTCAGAAGCTCGTTTAAAAACAGGTCCACATCATTTCGCGCAACGTCAAGCCCGACATCGAACTCATCGAAAACCAGTTCCGCCAGCCTGTGATGGTCCTTGCTGCCATCCAGCCACTGCCAGATCCGGCTGGCCATCCGGTTAAGCTGGTGAACTCTCCCTGACTGGCTGTCGACAATCACAGCCTCATCGTCAAGGATTTCAATCAGCAGGTCGTTGCGAACCCTGGGTCGCTCGGGTACTTTGTTCATGGCCTCTGTTTTCCAGTTATGAACCAATCCAGATCAAAATGCAACAACGGCCTGACTCAACCGGTGTAGTACCGTTTCGACGCTGGCTGCTGGCATCCTGTCTGAATGTTGACGCTCCGCGCGAGGTGACCAAACCGGAAGTGGACGCGGCGATACGATCGGGCTTCGCCTCGTGGCTGGGGCTCTGGCTTGACCAGGGGCGCCTCGCAACCGGGGCTGTCGAGCAGGCTACGATACGTCTCGCCAGCCGGGCTGGCGCCATGCGCGCCAGGGATCTTGCAAGCCACCTGGGGGACCTGTTGCGATCGGCAAGTCAGGCGGGTCTGCAGGTCTGCCTCCTGAAAGGGGCTGCCCTGGAGTCTGCAATCTATCCCGGCCCGGGGTTTCGTCCGATGGGGGATATCGACCTGCTGATTGCCGCGGACATGCACCCGGAATTCGATAAAATCCTGCGCAACGAGGGCTATATCCAGCAATCCTCACAGCCGGCAGCCTACTACCTCAACCACCATCACCGCATGCCGTACTGGCATGCGCAGAAGGGCATCTGGATCGAAGTGCACACACGGCTGTTTCCGTCCGTGGCCAATGCCTTGTTACCCTGGCAGGAAACCTTCGAGATGGGCGACGTTGAAGTGCACCGTTTGCAGCCCCGGGCCCACGCCCTGTACACGGTGGCGCACTGGGCATATCCGTTTCCGGGCAGCAAGGGACTGGTTGGTCTGGTGGATCTGGGTTTGCTGCTCAGGGCTGCGGGAATGCCGGAGGTTCAGGATTACCCGCTGACGGCCGGTGAGCGCGACTGGTTGCTGCGCGCGCTCGAGACCGCCTGCAGGCTGCTGCCGGTTGACATGCCTGTACGGTCACCGGCCAGCCATGCCCCGCTGGAAACCGTGCGCCTACGTCTCCTGTCGGGTATCGCGCTCGACTATATCGTCGATGACAGGCCCTACAGCCGGTGGCACAGTCCATCCGTCCTCGCCGGCACGTGGGAAGCACTCATGAACACGGCACGCCCGGTTGTCGCCCTGGCAAGCCTGCCATGGTGGTTTTTATTTCCCAGAAATCACCCCCGGCGCTTCAGCCCGCTGTTCGCCTGGAAACGTCTGGGCCGACTCTGGCGCAAACAGGCATAATCCGTCCTTTTCCATCCCCTCGTACGGCCACCACCGTATCCCCGCAGCCATTGCATGTGTGGCACCAGAAGCCTATTTTGTCGACTGTCCCGTCTGCCTGAGGAAGCTCGATGAACGAGAAGAATGAAATCCGCAACATGGCGCTGTTCTGCGATTTCGAGAATGTCGCACTCGGCGTGCGCGACGCCCGCTATGCCGCCTTTGACATCCAGAAGGTGCTGGAACGGCTGCTGCTCAAGGGCAGCATCGTGGTCAAGAAGGCCTACTGCGACTGGGAGCGCT
>CAZMAK010000028.1:0-24157 GCA_964564245.1 uncultured Ectothiorhodospiraceae bacterium
GACCGATCGGCACCATGGAGTCGATGGACTTGAGGCCGGTCTGCACCGGCTGGTCGACGGACTGGCGTGCGATCACGCCCGGCGCGATCTTCTCGATCGGCGACGTCTGGCTGGTGTTGATCGGGCCCTTGCCGTCGATCGGGGTCCCCAGCGAATCCACCACGCGCCCGAGCAGCTGCTCACCGACCGGCACTTCGAGGATACGCCCGGTGCACTTGACGGAATCGCCCTCTGAAATGGTCTTGTAATCGCCGAGGATCACCGCGCCGACGGAGTCACGCTCCAGGTTCAGCGCCATTCCGAACACGCTGCCGGGGAACTCGAGCATCTCGCCCTGCATCACATCGGCCAGGCCATGGATGCGCGCGATGCCGTCGGTCAGGCTGACCACGGTACCCTCGGTACGCGCCTCGGAAACGGCCTGGAATTGTTCGATGCGGCTCTTGATCAGCTCGCTGATTTCGGTCGGATTGAGTTGCATAGTTGGTTACCTTGAATAAACCTTCAATTCAGTGAGTCAGGGCCGTGCCGAGGCGCTGCAGCTTGCCGCGCACGGAACCGTCGATGACGAGGTCGCCGGCGCGGATGACGGCGCCGCCCAGCAGGGATGCATCGGTTGTGCAGGTCAGCTCGATGTCGCGACCGAGACGCTTGCGCAGGCTCTCGATAATATGTGCCTGCTGTGCCGCGCTGGCCGGGAAGGCACTGATCAGCTCGGCCTGCACGCGGCCTTCCGCGTTGCGGCGCTGGATATCGAACAACGCGGTGATCTCGGGCAGCAGAGACAGGCGGTGATTTTCAGCCAGCACGCGCACGAAGTTGGCGCACTGCTCGCTGATGTGTACGCCGGCCACGCTGATCACCAGGTCGGCCAGCTGTGTTTCGGTCACGCGCGGGCTTTCGATCAGCCTGCGCATGTCGGTGTCGCTTGCGATGGCGGCCAGCAGTGCCAGCATCTCCGACCAGTCCTTCAGCGCCTGGTGTCCGTTCGCGAACAGGAACGCAGCCTGGGCATAGGGTCGTGCAACGGTAATGGTTTCGGCCATGGCGGCGCCCTAGATCTCCGCCGCCAGGCGGTCCAGCATGTCCGCATGGGTGCTGGCGTCGACCTCGCGTTCCAGCACCTTGCCGGCGCCGGCAAGCGCAATGTCGACGACATGCCGGCGCAGGTCCTCACGCACGCGATTGACCTCCTGCTCCAGCTCGGCCTGTGCCGCGCTCTTCAGTCGATTGCCCTCGTCCCGCGCATCTTCCTTCGCCTCGTCGATGATCTCGGCAGCACGTTTGTCGGCGCGGCTGATGATCTCGCCGGCCTGGGCCTTGGCCTCGCGCAGCAGCTCGCGCGCACGCTCCTCGGCCAGCTCCTTCTCATGCTTGCCACGCTCCGCGGCGGCCAGGCCGTCGGCAATCTTCCTGGTGCGTTCTTCCAGTGCGTTTACCAGCGGCGGCCAGATGTACTTGTAGCAGAGCCAGACGAACACGAAGAACGTGATGGTCTGTCCGATCAGTGTCAGATTGATATCCATACGCCGTTACCTTTGCCTGCGGGTTGTACGCAATCAGCCGGCAACCGCGAAGATCACGTAGAACGCCACACCCACCGCGATCATCGGCACGGCGTCGGTCAGACCCATCATCAGGAAGAACTGCCCGCGCAGCACCGGGATCAGTTCCGGCTGGCGGGCGGCACCCTCCAGGAAGCGGCCGCCGAGCACGCCGATGCCGATGGCGGCGCCGAGCGCGCCCAGGCCCATCATGATTGCGCCGGCAATAAAGAGCAGTGCTTGTACTTCAGTCATCGTTGTGTCTCCTGGTAAAGCGGTTAATTGATTCCGGACGGGCTGAATTCAGTGTTCCCCGGTCTGGTAGGCCAGGTCCATGTACACCACGGTCAGCACCATGAAGATGTACGCCTGCAGGGTGATGATCAGTATGTGGAAGATCGCCCAGCCGATCTGCAGCAGGCCGCCGAACACCCCCAGCGCCATGCCGCCGCCGTACATCAGCGCGATCAGGATGAAGATCATTTCACCGGCGAACATGTTGCCGTAGAGTCGCAGCGAGAGTGACAGCGGCTTGGCCAGCAACGCCACGAACTCGAGCAGAAAATTGATCGGTATGAACAGCAGCTGCACCAGCCGGTTGTGCGAACTGAACGGGTGCAGGGTCAGCTCGCTCAGGAAGCCACCTACCCCCTTGATACGGAGACTGTAGAACAGCATCAGCAGGAACACCGCCAGTGACATGCCGAAGGTGGCATTGGGGTCGGTCGAGGGCACCACCCGCATGTAGACATGGTGCGGATCAAGGCCGAACAGGCTGGAACCCGCCAGACCCGCCAGCTGCGGCAACCAGTCAACCGGAATCAGATCCATGAAATTGATCAGGAACACCCAGACAAAGATGGTGAGCGCCATCGGCGCAACCATGGCATTGCGCCCGGTGAAGGTGCCCTTGACGATGCTATCGACGAATTCGACAACCCACTCGACGAAATTCTGCAGGCCGGACGGCACGCCGGTACTGGCCGTGCGCGCGACACGCGCAAACAGCAGCAGGAACAGCGCACCCAGCGTGATGGACCAGAACATGGTATCGACGTGGATGGCCCAGAAGCCCATCGCGTGGGCATCCGTGGCATTGTGCGCAAAGCCCCAGTGACCGGCGTGCTCGTGCCCCTCCGGAAACCTGCCATAGGTCAGGTTGCTCAGGTGGTGCTTGATATAGCCCGATGTTGTCAGTGCCTCAGACGACATGATTGGCAGAATTTCCCTTCAGTCCCATCAGTATCAGGGCCAGCTGGCCCACCACAAAACCGCTCAACAGGGCAAACGGATCAAGCTTCAGCACGCCCATTCCCAGCGCAAACAGCAACATGACCAGGATAAAACGTTCCAGCGCCGTTCGGTACAGCAGCCACAGGCTCCGGCCGGCACTCAGTGCACGACCCGAGGCGGCGCAGTGACGGCGCCACAGCAATAACACGATATTCAGTGTCGCGGTAATCCCGCCAAACCAGGCCGCGGTTGCCGCCGCGGCACCGGAGTACGCATAAAACACGGCCGACAGCAGGGCCATGAGCAGCAACTGCAGCACAACCAACCGCCGGCCCTCCTGAGCGAACGACATATTTACTTTTAAATCAATATGTTACGCTTAATCAGGCGGTCTTCAGGTTGTGCGCAGGCCACCCTGGCAACTCGCTTCATGGCCCCGGAGCAGCCGGGGATTATAAGGATGGCTCAGGGGAGGGGTCAATCAAATCATGGGAGTGCGCCGGCGGTTTCATCGAAAGGTCCCTGTGACGGCACCCCCGCCACCGGCCGGTCAGCGGATGTGCTCCAGGATGCCATCCAGTTCGTCCAGACTGTTGTAGCGGATTTCCAGCGTACCCTTGCCGCCGCGACCCTGGCGTAGCAGCACGCTCGCCCCCAGGCGATCCGACAGGCTGGCCTCCAGTTGCCGGATATCCGGGTCCTTGCGCGGTGGCGGCGCCTGGGGCGCACGCGGTTGCTGCAGCTGCTTGACCAGCCCCTCGGTGGCGCGCACGCTCAGGCCGCGTGCCACCACCTGGCGGGCGGCCTGGCGCTGCAGCGGCTTGCCCAGCGCCAGCAGCGCGCGCGCGTGTCCCATCTCCAGTTCGCCCCGCTCCACCATGGCCAGCACACTCTCTTCCAGTTCGAGCAGGCGCAACAGGTTGGAGACTGCGGCGCGTGACCGGCCGACGGCCTCGGCGGCCTGCTCGTGGGTCAGCTCGAACTCGAGGATCAGGCGCTGCAACGCACGCGATTCCTCGATCGGATTCAGGTTCTCGCGCTGGATATTCTCGATCAGTGCAATGGCAATCGCCGCGCGGTCTTCCACCTCGCGGACAATGGCCGGGATCTCGTGCAGGCCGGCCAGCTGGGCCGCGCGCCAGCGCCGCTCGCCGGCAATGATTTCATAACCGTTGTCACGGATCCTGCGTACCACAATCGGCTGCAGTATCCCCTGCGCGCTGATCGAGTCCGCCAGGTCCTGCAGCGATTCCTTGTGCATGTCCGCGCGCGGCTGGTACTTGCCGCGCGAGATAGTGTCGATCGGCAGCTTGCACAGCGAGCCATCGGTGATTTTCTCCGGTTCCGCTGCATCGGGCGTGACCCGTACCGGCCACGGACCGCCACCGGTCGCCGGCTGGACGACTTCTGTCGGCGCTGGCGAAGCCGCCGGGCGCGTTCCAGAACCCAGCAATGCATCCAGACCCCTGCCCAAACCGCGTTTTTTTGCTGCCATGTTGACTACCGTTGCTGGTTGACCCGACCTGCGTCAGGTACTGGATTCCACCGGTTCCTCGAGTGCCGTCCGCGCCGCGCGGTCCAGCCCGGCAACCGACTGGTGACGGCGCAGGAACTCGCCGGCCAGTGCCAGGTAGGCCAGCGCGCCGCGCGAGGTCCTGTCATAGCGCAACACGGGCAGTCCGTGGCTGGGTGCCTCCGCCAGCCGCACATTGCGCGGAATGATGGTGCGATACAACTTGTCGCCAAAGTGTGCCTGCAACTGTGCCGACACCTCCGTGGCCAGGTTGTTGCGCGCATCGTACATGGTGCGCAGCAGCCCCTCGATTTCCAGCCCGGGATTAATCGCGGCCTGCACCTGGCCGACGGTATCCAGCAGTGCAGACAGGCCTTCCAGTGCATAGTACTCGCACTGGATCGGGATCAGCACGCTGTGCGCCGCGGCAAGTGCGTTGACCGTCAGCATGTTGAGTGAGGGCGGGCAGTCGACCAGTATGATGTCGTAGGCGTGTTGCACATGAGCCAGTACCGAGTGCAGGCGCCGCTCGCGATCGTCCTGCTGCATCAGTTCGACTTCCGCCGCCGTCAGGTCCGCATTACCGGGCAGCAGGTCGTAGCCGGCGGCGGCAGCACGCACGATGACACCCTGTAGCGGGGCGTGTCCGAGCAGCACGTCATAACCGGTGTATTCCAGCTCATGCTTGTCGACACCGCTGCCCATGGTCGCATTACCCTGGGCATCGAGATCGACCAGCAGCACCCGGCGTCCGGTTTCCGACAACGATGCGGCAAAGTTCACGCTGGTCGTGGTCTTGCCGACGCCGCCCTTCTGGTTGGTCACTGCAATAATGCGGGCCATCAGTTGCTCACCGCGCTGGTTTCCGCCGGCGGGCGCAGTATGACGACATGCCGCTCCGCATCGAGCCCGGGAACCTTCAGGGGAATCACTTCCGCCGCCACGCCGGCATCCTCCAGGCATTCGAGTTCGGTCATCGGATTCACGCCCTTCATGGCCAGCATGCGCCCGTCATGGCTGCACAACGGGCTGGCGTAGCGATAGTAATCCGGCAGATCGGAGAATGCCCGGCAAATGGTCGTATCGAACGTCGTGTCCGGCCGGTACTCGTCCACGCGGCAGTTTTCCAGCCGCACATTCTCCATTCCGAGGATCCCGAGCGTCTGCTGCACGAAACGCAGTTTCTTGCTGCTGCTGTCCAGCAGCACGAACTCGCGTTCCGGGCAGGCGATCGCCAGCGGGATACCCGGCAGACCCGCACCGGTCCCGATATCCAGGATACAGGTTCCGTGCAGGTAATCGATTATCGACAGGCTGTCGAGTATATGCCTGGTGATGATGTCTGCCGGCTTGCGCACCGAGGTCAGGTTGTAGACCCGGTTCCAGTTCATCAGCTCGGTCACGTATTCCATCAACCGCGGATCACCACCCAGCCGTTCCTCCAGACCCAGTTCGAGGATACCGTCCTCCAGCAATTCCGCGGGATCAACCGCGTTGCCGCCGCGTCCCTTGCGATTGCGGTTATACAGTCCGGTATACATTTCGTGTCATTGGCTGTTCAGCTTGCTGGATAGTCATGCCTGCCTGCTGATGTTTTCTTATGTGGACCAGCAGTAACGAAACAGCGGCCGGCGTCACTCCCGGAATCCTTGCCGCCTGCCCCAGCGTTTGCGGACGCACGCTGCGCAGCTTCTCACGCACCTCGCTGGAGAGACCGCGTACCGTATTGTAATCGAAATCCATCGGTAATGTTTGTTCGCTATGCCTGCGCTGGCGTTCGATTTCGCCGGCCTGGCGTTGCAGGTAACCGGCGTATTTCGCCTGGATCTCCACCTGCATGGCAACTTCCGTATCCGCAACCCCGGGCCCCAGGCCATCGATGGCAACCAGTCCGGCGTAACCGACGCCGGGCCGGCGCAGCAGTTCGGCCGCATACTGTTCGCGCGCCAGCGGCTGATCGAGATACTGTGCCAGCTGCACTCCCTGTGCCGAGCCGGGCCGTACCAGCAGGGTTTCCAGCCGGCGCTGCTCCCGCTCGATCTGCTCGCGTTTGGCACAGAACAGCGTCCAGCGCCGCGCGTCGACCAGCCCCAGCGCATGACCGGCCGGTGTCAGCCGCAGGTCCGCATTGTCCTGGCGCAACATCAGCCGGTACTCCGCGCGGCTGGTGAACATCCGGTAAGGTTCACTGGTCCCCCGGGTCACCAGGTCATCGATCAGCACACCGATGTAGGCCTCATCGCGGCGCGGCGTCCAGGCCTCCTGCCCGCGCACCGAGCGCGCCGCATTCAGGCCGGCGATCAGGCCCTGTGCCGCCGCCTCCTCGTAGCCGGTGGTGCCGTTGATCTGTCCGGCAAGAAACAGGCCGGCCACCAGCCTGGATTCCAGTGACAGCAGGAGATCACGCGGATCAAGGTAATCGTACTCGATGGCATAGCCCGGGCGTGTGATGTGTGCCTGCTCGAAGCCGGCAATCGAACGCACCAGTGCCTGCTGCACATCCAGGGCCAGGCTGGTCGAGATGCCGTTCGGATAGACCTCGCGGGTATCGAGGCCCTCCGGTTCGATGAAGACCTGGTGCGACTCACGTTCGGCGAAGCGGACCACCTTGTCCTCGATCGACGGGCAATAGCGGGGACCGGCGCCCTCGATCGCACCGGTGTACATCGGCGAATCGCCCAGTCCGGCACGGATGATCTCGTGGGTACGTGCATTCGTGTGAGTGATGTGGCAATTGACCTGGCGGGGATGGTCCGCCGCATTGCCCAGGAAGGAAAGGACCGGTACCGGGTTGTCACCGGCCTGTTGCTGCAGGCGGGAAAAATCGATAGTCCGCCCGTCGATGCGTGGCGGTGTCCCGGTTTTCAGGCGTGCCACCCGGAACGGGAGTGCGCGCAGACGTTCGGCCAGTGCATTGGCAGGCGGGTCGCCGGCACGACCACCGGGCATGTGCATCCGGCCGATGTGGATACGCCCGCCCAGGAAGGTGCCGACCGTCAGCACCACGGCCGGGGCATGGAACCGCTGCCCCCCGGCGGTCACGACCCCGGTCACCCGGTCGCCGCGGACGATCAGATCCTCGACCGGTTGCTGGAACAACTGCAGTCCCGGCTGCTGTTCCAGCGCCCGGCGTACCGCCAGGCGATACCGCGTACGGTCGGCCTGTGCACGGGTGGCCCGCACCGCCGGCCCCTTGCTGGCATTCAGCACCCGAAAGTGGATCCCCGCCTGGTCCGCTGCGATCGCCATCAGGCCGCCCAGCGCATCCACTTCACGTACCAGGTGGCTTTTCCCGATTCCGCCAATCGCCGGGTTGCAGCTCATCTGGCCCAGCGTTTCCAGATTGTGCGTCAGCAGCAGGGTACGGGCACCGGTACGTGCCGAGGCCAGTGCCGCCTCGGTCCCGGCATGCCCCCCGCCGACCACGATGACATCAAATTGTGTACCTGCGTCCGACACTCACCGCACCCCCAGGAAAGACCGGGATTCTACGCCCCGCCGCGAAAGACGGGCAATCATCACCAAAATACAGTGAACTCTCAAAAGTTTGAGTATACAAGATACTATATATTGGAACATGTTGTGTTAGAATGATAATATCTCTACAAGATAAGGCTTCTGAATGAGACTTTTGGAATTGAGAGGCAGCAGTACCTCCGCCGAGAGCAAGCCGAAGGCGTTGCTGCAGAAGCCCGTCAGCAAACTGGCCACCAGTGGACGCCCACTTAAAAAACCCTCCGTCGGACCGGTTTCTCCGGCCGCAGCACACGTATTTCCGATCAACTCACAGCCGGCGATCCAGACCCCGCCTCAACGCAGGCCGGCAGTGGACCTGGTACAACTCCAGCAGCGCATCGATTTGCTGGAGCGTCGCATTCACGCCCGTCTTGGCGCCCCGGGTGAACTCGCACAAAAGCAGGACCTGGAACAGCTGCGTCAACGGGTCAGGTTGCTGGAACGCAAACTGGAAGGTGAACTCTGGTCTGCACGGCAGCGCGAGCACACCCTGCTGGAAATGCTGGCAAGGCCAGACTGGAAGGCCGTCTTGAAGCAGACACTGCTCAAACTGCTGCGCACCATCCCGCCCGCTGTCTGGCGTTTCTGCAAGGCCGCCGGCAAGGAATGGTGGCTGGACTGTCAACCGCTGTGGTGGCCGAAACTCGCTTCCGCCTGGCAGGAGGCGCTGTACCGGGCCCGGCGCTGACGGTCAGCAGCGCCGGCCTGGCAGGATCATTTCACCGCAACCGCACGCAACCCGGCCCATAACAGCGCCAGCTGCTGGCGATACATGGCACCAATGGCGGCGGGATTGGCATGCTGCAACGCCAGCGGTACACCGTAAAAAATCGATACCAGCGCCACCATGGCAGCGGCAATTACGGTATTGGGTGGCAGCTCACCCAGGTCGATGGCAGCCTGCAGGGAATTCCGCAACAGACTCTCAAGGCTGTCGTCCGGTAGCGCCTCGATGCCCTCGAGGTCGGAAAAGGCAATCATTCGTTCCGCGGTCGTGATATCCATCCCGTGACTGCGTTCACGGGCACGCGCCTCATGGGCAATGATCTCGCCCATCAGGCCCGGCTTCTTCTGGATCTGGATCGACGTGTAGCGAAACAGCGCCTCGATCACGGCAAGTCCCTTATGCTGGCCGGCGGATTGCCGGCCATACCAGTTCAGTTCCAGTGTCCAGAGGCGGTCGAGGTAGATGATCAGGTCTTCCTTGCGGGGGAAGTAATTGAAGAAGGTCGCCTCGGAGATCTGTACGCGCTCACACAACGTCTTGACGGAAAGGGTTTCAAACGAAGCCACTTCGAGGTGCCGTGTGGCCGCCTCCGCCAGGGACAGACGGGTGCGAGCAAATTTTCGTTCCCGCAGGGATGGCTTGATGACGGCTTGCATTAGTGAAGTCTACTATAGAAATCGATATTGCAACAGATTTTTAATAAATTGAATTGCCGAAAGAAATACGGATCTGCCGGATGGTCTCCTCGTTGCCGCTTTAAAGACCCGCAATTCCTGTGGGAAAATGCCCTGAACCGTGCAAACCGGTGAATCGGACCGGGTTGCATGCGCGCGGAGTCTATTAAGCTATTGAAATGAGATGTTAAATATAAATTATTCTGTTCATTATAATTTTAGTGTACTAGAAAACACTGCCTGTTTCCTGCACAGCGGAGGCTGTGTAACCCGGCTCTGGATAACAGTATTCTATAAATCTGGTGATCTCTGTAAATAACCATTCCGGTCGCTACTTGCCGATGCAGAAGCTGCTGAAGATCCGTCCCAGCAAGTCATCGCTGGTGACTTCCCCGGTAATCTCCCCCAGCGCCGTCTGGGCGTGGCGCAGCTCTTCGGCCAGCAGTTCACCGGCCTGTTGTCGCTCCAGTTGTTCGATACCTGTCTCCAGTGCAGCCGACGCACGACGCAGTGCGTCGAGGTGACGCTGGCGCGCACTGAATCCACCCCCGCCGGCATCCTGATACCCGGCAGAGGCCTTGAGAAATTCCCTGAGTTCCGCCAGCCCTGCGCCACTGCGCAGCGAGATGGCCAGGGCGGTCGGTTCCATGCCCGGCACCGGGCCGCCGGCCCGCCCGCTCAGATCGATCTTGTTGTACAACCGGGTGCAGACCACCGACGGCGGAAGCTGGCCGGCGATTTCCTCATCCGCCGCCGTCCAGCCCTGCGTGTCATCGACGATGAGCAGGACCCGGTCGGCACCCTGTATTGCGCTGCGCGCCCGTGCCATCCCGGCCTGTTCCACCGGGTCGTCGCTGCGGTGAAGACCGGCGGTGTCCACCAGGTGCAGGGGCAGACCGTCCAGCTCGATGTGTTCGCGCAGCACATCGCGGGTGGTTCCGGGGATATCGGTCACGATGGCTGTGTCCCGTCCGGACAGGACATTCAGCAGACTGGACTTGCCCGCGTTGGGACGCCCGGCAATGACCAGCGTCAGCCCGTCGCGCAGCAGGTGACCTTGCCTGGCCTGTGCCAGCAAGCGGTCGAAATCCGCACGCAGCATCTGCAGCTGGCGCTGCAGTCCGGCATCGGACAGGAAATCGATTTCCTCGTCGGGAAAGTCCATGGCGGCTTCCACGTAGACACGCACCCGGATGAGGGATTCGGTGACGGCATGCACCTGCCGGGAGAATTCACCCTCCAGCGAACGGATCGCGGCACGCGCCGCCTGGGCCGTGGCACTTTCAATCAGGTCGGCAATGGCCTCCGCCTGGGCGAGGTCGATCTTGCCGTTCAGGAAGGCACGTTCGGAAAACTCGCCGGGGCGGGCGGCACGCGCACCCAGTGACAGCACGCGCGCCATCAGCTGCTCCATGACCACCGGTCCGCCATGACCGTGCAGCTCCAGCACCGGTTCACCGGTAAACGAGGCAGGCGCCGCGAAATACAGTGCCAGTCCGCTGTCGATCGGACAATGCCCGGCGTCCCGGAACACCTGCCATTGGGCGAATCGTGGCCTTGGCAGACGCCCCAGCAGGGCCACGGCGATGTCCGGCACCGCCGGTCCGGAGACACGCACGATCCCGACGCCGCCACGGCCGGGTGCCGTGGCGATCGCTGTAATGGTATCGGTGGAATTGCCGTGCATCGAAACGACGGCGCCGGCCGGCAGGGCGGTGAACTACTTCCCGCCGCGCTCGATACGGCGGGTGATCACCGCCTGCTGGGTGATGGACAGGCTGTTGTTGACGACCCAGTACAGCACCAGCCCGGACGGGAAGAAGGCAAAGAACACCGTGAACACGACCGGCAGCACCATCATCACCTTGGCCTGGATCGGATCCATCGGGGCGGGATTGAGCTTTTGCTGAACCAGCATGGTGATACCCATCAGCAGCGGCAGGATGTAGTAGGGATCCGGTGCAGACATGTCCTGTATCCACAGCATGAACGGCGCCTGGCGCAGTTCCACGCTTTCCAGCAGCATCCAGTACAGCGCGATGAACACCGGAATCTGTACCGCAATCGGCAGACAGCCGCCCAGCGGGTTGATCTTTTCCTTCTTGTACAGCTCCATCATGGCCTGGTTGAGCTTCTGGCGATCATCGCCGTAGCGTTCCTTCAGCGATTTCAGCCTGGGCGCAAGCTTGCGCATGTTCGCCATGGACCGGTAACTGGTCTCGGACAGCTTGTAGAACGCCAGCTTGATCAGCATGGTGAGCAGAATGATGGACCAGCCCCAGTTCCCCACCAGGTGATGAATGTTCTTCAGCAGCCAGAACAGCGGTTGTGCCAGCACGGTCAGCTTGCCGTAGTCGACCGTCAGCTCCAGCCCGGGCGCCACCTGCTTCAGCTCATCCTGCAGCTTCGGCCCCAGGTAGAGGCGGGTGCTGAAATCACCGGTATCACCGGCGGCAATGGTGCGCGGCGGTGCAATCATGCCGATGACGTAACGCGAATCCTCGAGCACCTTGGTATAGCAATGCTCGGCACCGGCCGCGTCCGGTATCAGCGCGCCCAGAAAGTAATGCTGCATCATCGCCACCCAGCCGCCCGTGACGGTGCGGTCGAGATCGTGCTTCTTCATCTGATCGAACTTTATCTTTTCGTATTTTTCCTGCGGGCTGTAGATCACGCCACCGGTGTAGGTATGAACGAACTTGCTCTGGCCGGTCTTTGCCACCTCGGTACGCTGCAGCTGCCCGTACTGGCGCGCAGTCCATGCGGACGTACTCTGGTTGTTCACCAGGTGTTCGACATCCACCACGTAGCTGCCTCGATGGAACGTGTAACGCTTGATCACCTCGACACCTTCCGGACTGCGCCACAACAGCGGGACGGTCAGCACATCCTCATGCTCGCCCATGCGATACTCGTCCTGTTCGACCTGGTAGACGGCGTGGTGGGTGGGCTCTGCGCCGCTGTCGGTACGCAATCCGGACTGCACCACGAACAGGTCGGGCAGCTTGTCGTCAAGCAGGCGGAAGGGGGGAGAGCCGGCATCGTGGGTCGCCGGATACTGCAACAGGTCCAGGCGCCGCAGGTCACCGCCGTCGGCATCGATCACCACATGATAGAGGTCGGTCTGCACCGTGATCTCGCGTCCATGCGCCAGCAGGGGTGCTGTGCTGGCCGCTGCCGCCGGAGTTGCCTGGCCGGTCGTGCCGGGCAGGTCGTTCCCTGACTGTACGGTCGACGGCGTGGCGGGTGCCGGTGTAGCCGGCGCCGTGGTGGTGACCGGGGCGGGTGCCGGCTGCGGCTTGTGGCCATAGTCTTCCTGCCAGGCCTGCCACAGCAGCAGCAGTACGAAGGACAGCGCGACGAACAGCAGCAGTCGTGGATTATCCATGGTGATGTCCGTGTTCCGGACCCGGGACCGGGTCGACACCGCCGGCGCTCCAGGGATGGCAGCGTAACAGCCGTGTTACGGCCAGCCAGCTGCCGCGTACCGCGCCATGGCGCTCCAGCGCGGTGATGGCATAGGCGGAGCAGCTGGGGTAAAAGCGGCAATGGTAGCCCAGCCAGGGGCTGAGCAGGAAACGATAGCCGCGTATTAGTTGGATGAGGAGCCAGCGCATGTTGCAATCAGTTGTGTCCAGAGCCTGTCCAGGGCGCTGGCCAGTGTCCGGGAAGACTGGTCGGCAACGCCATTACGTCCAAGAATTACCACGTCCAGCGCACCCAGCTCGGCCTGCCGGCGCCGGAAGGTTTCCCGGCTTGCCCGCTTGATCCGGTTCCGGGCAACGGCGGTGCGTGCAACCTTGCGTGAAATCGCCAGGCCGAGCCGTGAACATTCCAGGTGATTGGGAATCGCCAGCATGGTGATCCAGCGATTACCGAGTCGAATCCGGCAATGCCTGAAGACGTGCTGGTAGTCGGCCGGTCTGGTCAGTCTCGCACGGACCGGAAAGCGCTGCGTTCCGGGGCACAATTCAATCGGGTCACACAGACAGGCGCGCACGGCCCTTGGCGCGGCGTGCATTGATGACACGGCGGCCATTTTTGGTACTCATGCGTGCACGGAAACCGTGAGTCCGCTTGCGCTTCAGATTACTGGGTTGAAAGGTTCTTTTCATGGCACGTCACGTCTTCGGTCCGGGGTTGCATTGATCCACGCGCCGCGCGGGCGTGAAAGGGCGCAAAGCGTACTGTTACCAGGAAGGAAATGTCAACTGATAACCGTCTCAATGGCTTATCCACGAGGTGTGGATAACTGGACGGTGCGGGTATAGACTCCCCGACCTGCGCTAAGGGGTAACACAGGATTCAGGGGGGAAATGTGGAAGCCACTCTCTGGCAGAAATGCCTGGTTCGGCTGGAACACGAATTGCCGGAGCAACAGTTCAACACATGGATTCGTCCCCTGCACGCCATCGAAAGCGGTGAAAACCTGCGCCTGCTGGCACCGAACCAGTTCGTGCTGGACTGGGTAAGAAAGCACCATTTCGACACGATTTCACAGGCCCTGCAGGAGATCGGCCCACACGGGGATACCCATCTGCAACTCGATATCGGCAGCAGCAAGAAGCTGGCGCCCGGTCCCGCTCCTGCGGCACCGGTTGCCATCGGGCCGCAGGCCACAACCGCAGCGCCGGTGCAGCACAAATCGAATCTCAACGCGGATTTCACCTTTGAGTCCTTCGTCAGCGGGAAGTCCAACCAGCTGGCCCATGCCGCCTCCATGCAGGTCGGAGAAAATCCCGGTGGTGCCTACAATCCGCTGTTCATCTATGGCGGGGTAGGTCTGGGCAAGACCCACCTCATGCACGCCGTCGGTAACATGATCGTCCGGAACCGGCCAGGCGCCCGGGTCGTGTACCTGCATTCCGAGCGCTTTGTCGCGGACATGGTGCGCGCCCTGCAGCACAACGCGATCAATGAATTCAAGCGCTACTATCGCACCGTCGACGCGCTGCTGATCGACGACATCCAGTTCTTTGCCCGGAAAGAACGCTCACAGGAGGAATTCTTCCATACATTCAATGCCTTACTTGAAGGTCAGCAGCAGGTGATCCTGACCTGTGACCGTTACCCCAAGGAGGTGGACGGCCTGGAAGACCGCCTGAAGTCCCGGTTTGGCTGGGGCCTGACCGCCGCCATCGAGCCGGCCGAGCTGGAGACACGGGTAGCGATCCTGATGAGCAAGGCCTCCCAGGGGAATATCGACCTGCCGTCGGATGTAGCCTTTTTCATCGCCAAGCGGATCCAGTCCAATATCCGTGAACTCGAAGGCGCCTTGCGCCGGGTGATTGCCAGCGCCCGCTTCACCGGCAGCCCGATCACGATCGACCTGACCCGGGAGGCCTTGCGCGATCTGCTTGCCTTGCAGGACAAACTGGTGACCATCAGCAATATCCAGAAGGTCGTGGTGGAGTATTACAAGATCCGGATGTCCGATCTGTCCTCGGCGCGGCGCAGCCGGACCATCACCCGGCCACGCCAGATTGCGATGGCACTGGCGAAGGAACTGACCTCACACAGCCTGCCGGAAATCGGCGAGGCCTTTGGCGGACGCGACCACACCACCGTCCTCCATGCCTGCCGCAAGGTGAAGGAACTGAGTGAAACGGACTTCCGCATCAAGGAGGATTACAACAACCTGTTGAGAACCCTGACCACATGATCGGGATAAGCTGTGGATAACCCGGACAGGTGATATTTATCCCGCGATATCCACAGCTCATCCACAGTGTGTCCGGGTAGCGGCTCCCACGGTTATACTTTCGCCAACTCCGGGTCCTGTTTACCGAATACCCGGTTATCCACATTCTGGTAGCGGCCTAATAGTTTTAACAAAAGAAATTAACTTAAAAGATATTTATTATGAAATTCACGATTCAGCGAGAAGCCTTCCTCAAACCACTGCAGCAGGTCATCGGCGTGGTCGAACGCCGACAGACTTTGCCGGTACTGGGAAACGTGCTGGTCAACGCCGGTAAAAAACTGGTGAAACTGACGGCGACCGATCTGGAGGTCGAGCTGCAGGCCCAGGTGAATGTCGCCGTGACCGAACCGGGCGATATCACACTGCCGGCGCGCAAGCTGCTGGATATCTGCCGTACGCTGCCGGATGAGGCGGAGCTCGATATCTCGGTCAAGAATGACCGCGCTGTGGTCCGCTCCGGCAAAAGCCGGTTCACACTCGCCACCCTGCCGGCCGGTGAATTTCCGCTCATCGACAAGATCAAGAGTGCGAACCGGATCTCCCTGCCGCAGAGTGAACTGTTGCGACTGATCGAGCGCACCAGCTTTGCCATGGCGCAGCAGGATGTGCGGTATTACCTGAATGGCCTGATGCTGGAACCGGCCGCCGGCGTGTTGCGGGCCGTGGCCACCGATGGTCACCGACTGGCCCTGTGCGAGATCGAGGCCGATACGGGCGAGGCCGGTGAACAGCAGGTCATCGTACCGCGCAAGGGTGTGCAGGAACTGCAGCGCCTGCTCGAGGATGCAGACAGCGCGGCCCAGGTGGAAATCGGTTCGAACCACATTCGCATCACCACCGACGAACTGCGCTTCACCTCGAAGCTGATCGATGGCCGATTCCCGGACTACCAGCGAGTGATCCCGAAGAAGGTCGAAAAGCAACTGGTGGTGGACCGGGAACTGTTGCGCCAGGCGCTGACCCGGACCTCGATTCTCTCCAACGAGAAATATCGCGGGATCCGGCTGGATGTATCTAAAAATATTATTAAAATTCAAGCACATAATCCAGAGCAGGAAGAGGCGGTAGAGGAAATCGACGCACGTTACGATGATGAAAACCTGATCGTGGGATTCAATGTCACCTACCTGCTGGACGTCCTCAATGTCCTCGGCCAAACGGAAGTCGAGATCTTCCTGAACGATGCCAACAGCAGCGCACTGATCCAGCAGCCGGGCGCCGGGGCCTGTCGCTACGTGGTCATGCCCATGCGGCTGTAACCCTGCTGAGACGGGATCAGGTTTGAACCAGCCGGATCGGGATGCTGCACAACCAGCTGGCGTGCAACATACCGAACGTGGCCTGCACTCCCTGACCCTGCACAATTTCCGCAATATCGAGTCCGCCGACCTGGTATTCGGCGGTGGGCTCAACCTCGTGCACGGCGCCAATGCCTCCGGCAAGACCAGCCTGCTCGAGGCGATCTACTGTCTCGGGCGGGTTCGATCCTTTCGTACACACCAGGCAAACCAGCCGATCCGTTACGGACAATCGTCATACCGGCTGGTCGCCCATATTTTCGGGCCCGCCGGACAACCGCTTCCCCTGGGTATCGAGCGATCCGAATCGGCGCTGACAGTGCATTTCAACGGGGAAACCGTGCGCAGGCTCTCCGACCTGGCCGGTCATTTTCCTGTGCAGGTGCTCAGCAGTGATACCGCGAACGTGCTCACCGGTGGCCCCCGGCTCCGCCGGCAGGCGATCGACTGGGCCCTGTTCCACGTGGAACAGGATTACCGGGAACTCTGGCAGCGCTATTCCCGTACCTTGCGCCAGCGCAATGCGGCCCTGCGGAGCCAGGCCGCGCCCGGGCTGGTGAGGATCTGGGACGAGGAACTGGTGGATGCGGCAGGCGGGATCGATCGCCTGCGCAGGCGATACCTGGATGATTTTGTCATACTGTTCCGTCGGGAACTGGAAATCCTGTTGCCTGGCATGGAAGTGATTTTGCGGTACCAGCCGGGGTGGCCGGCGAATACGCCGCTGGTACAGGCCCTCGCAGACGGTCTGGACAAGGACCGTGCCTATGGGGCTACCCAGTACGGCGTGCATCGTTCGGACTTCCGCCTGCTGCTGAACCAGCATGAAGTCAGCGGGCACTGTTCGCGCGGACAGCAAAAGGCACTACTGGTTGCCTTCCTGCTGGCACAGGTTCGGCTACAGCAGCAACGTCAGGCTCCGCCCGGTTCGTTTTTGCTCGACGATTTAGCCAGTGAACTGGATGAAGCGGCCCAACACCGGGTGCTGGAGTCGTTGCGTGAGTTGGGAGTGCAGGTATTTGTCAGCCAGATCACGGCGACCGGGGTCGACCCGGCTGGCTGGTGCGATTACCGGGAGTTTCACGTGGAACACGGAGTGGTCAACGCAGTATAATAGCCGGCTGACCCAGGGGAGCAAGATGACCACAAAAGATACCTACGATTCTACCAATATCAAGGTCTTGAAGGGACTTGATGCCGTGCGCAAGCGGCCGGGCATGTATATCGGCGACACCGATGACGGGACAGGCCTGCATCACATGGTATTCGAGGTGGTCGATAATTCGATCGATGAGGCGCTGGCGGGACATTGCAGCGAGATCAGCGTGATCCTGCATAGCGACGACTCGGTAACGGTCATCGATAACGGGCGAGGCATTCCGGTCGATCTGCACACTGAGGAGGGCGTATCGGCGGCGGAGGTCATCATGACGGTGCTGCACGCCGGCGGCAAGTTCGATGACAACTCCTACAAGGTGTCGGGCGGACTGCACGGAGTCGGTGTTTCCGTCGTCAATGCCCTGTCCGAGAGTCTGCGCCTCACCATCTACCGCAATGGCTGTATCCACACCCAGGAATATCATCTGGGCGTACCCCAGGCCCCGCTGGCAGTGACCGGCGAGACCGACCGGACCGGCACCGAGATCCGTTTCAAGCCCAGTTCTACCATCTTCACCGGGACGGAGTATCACTTTGATATCCTTGCCAAGCGACTGAGAGAATTGTCTTTTTTGAATTCCGGAGTGCGTATCCGACTGTTGGATGAACGGACGGACAAGGAAGACATCTTCGAATACCAGGGCGGTATTCGCGCCTTTGTCGAACACCTGAATCGCAAGAAAACTCCGATACACCCGACGGTTTTCTATTTTTCCGGTGAACGTGACGGGGTAGGCGTCGAACTCGCCATGCAGTGGAACGATTCCTACCAGGAGAACATCTTCTGTTTTACCAACAACATCCCGCAGCGGGACGGCGGTACCCACCTGGCCGGTTTTCGCGGAGCCCTGACGCGGACTCTGAATCAGTACATGGACAAGGAAGGCATGATGCGCAAGGCCAGGGTCGCGGCGACCGGCGATGATGCGCGCGAGGGTCTCACCGCGGTGCTGTCGGTAAAGGTACCTGACCCCAAGTTTTCTTCCCAGACCAAGGACAAGCTCGTGTCCTCGGAGATCAAGGGCATTGTCGAGTCCATGGTCAATGAAAAATTCCAGGATTACCTGCTTGAGAGTCCTGCCGAGGCGAAGGCAATCACCGGCAAGATCATCGATGCCGCCCGTGCCCGCGAGGCTGCGCGCAAGGCGCGCGAAATGACGCGTCGCAAGGGCGCACTGGATATTGCCGGGCTGCCCGGCAAACTGGCGGATTGCCAGGAGCGGGATCCCGCCCTTTCGGAGCTGTTCCTGGTCGAGGGTGATTCCGCCGGTGGTTCGGCCAAGCAGGGACGGGACCGCCGTACCCAGGCGATCCTGCCGCTGAAGGGCAAGATCCTGAACGTCGAGAAGGCACGCTTCGACAAGATGCTGTCCTCGGCCGAGGTGGGCACACTGATTACCGCGCTGGGGTGCGGTATCGGGCGCGAGGAGTTCAACGTCGAAAAATTGCGTTATCACCGCATCATCATCATGACCGATGCCGACGTGGACGGCTCACATATCCGCACCCTGCTGCTGACGTTTTTCTATCGACAGATGCCGGTGCTGATCGAGCGAGGCCACATCTACATTGCCCAGCCACCGCTGTATAAGGTTAAAAAAGGCAAGCAAGAACAATATGTTAAGGATGACGCGGCGCTGGATGCCATGCTCCTCTCGGCCGCCATCAGCGACGCCCGGCTGCATGTAAATCCGGAGGCGCCGTCGCTGGGCGGGCCTGCACTCGAGGGTCTGGCCAATGACTACATGGTGGTGATGGCAACCCTGCGCCGGCTCTCGCGCCGCTACGATTCCGCAGTACTGGAAAAAATGGTGTATATGCCACGCCTGGATTCGAGTGTGGCCGCGGATCGTGCGGTGCTGGAGGACTGGTTTGCCGAGTTGGTTGTCCGCATCAACGCCGACCTGGGCAGTGGCCAGCGTTACCAGTTCGAGCTGTTGCCGGAGTCGAGTGCAGTACGTGTCAGCAAGTGGACCCACGGCATCGTAGCCAAGGAACAGGTGATCGGGCAGGACTTCTTTGCCAGTGCCGAGTATCAGCAAATCGCCGCGCTGGGACAGCAACTGGACGGCCTGCTGAGTGACGGGGCGTTTGTCGAGCGTGGCGAACGCAAGGAGTACGTCAGCTCATTCAAACAGGCGTTGACCTGGTTGATGGACGAGGCCAAGCGGGGGCAGCACATCCAGCGTTACAAGGGGCTGGGCGAAATGAACCCGGAACAGTTATGGGAGACCACGCTGGACCCCGACACCCGGCGCCTGCTGCAGGTGCAGATCGAGGATGCGGTCAGCTCGGATGACATCTTCACCACCCTGATGGGGGACCAGGTCGAGCCCCGGCGCGATTTCATTGAACAGAACGCGTTATCGGTTTCCAACCTGGATATCTGATTCCCGACGATACGCGGGCTCGTCGGGCTATGGGTGCAGACCCCCAAAGAATTTCATGCATGCGTCATCGCCCTTGTCCATCCAATTGTTTTTAAATGATTATATTTTTTATAATTCATTATGAATAGGGTATTAACCATAAATTTACAATACAATATTAAAAGCATATAAATATAGTTAATACAAATAGTTATTATAATTTTCACCGGTATGCAGGCCGATGGAGTCACCCGGACGGTGATGGCTTCAGGGTGGTGATCTCACTCATCTGCTGTTCGATCCAGCCAGCCGCCTCGTCGAGGATCTGCTGGGCAGTCCTGCCATTACTCTGGATGGGGGCGCCGATCCGCACCTGGATGATGCCCGGCCGCTTGATGAAGCTGCGCCGTGGCCAGTATTCCCCGGCATTGTGTGCCACCGGGATGATCGGATAACCGCTCTGCTCGGACAGGATGGCACCGCCGATCCGGTAATTGCCGGCCTGGCCCGCCGGCACCCGGGTACCCTCCGGGAAGATCACGATCCAGAGACCCTCCTGCAGGCGCTGTTTGCCCTGACTGACCAGCTGGCGGACGGCGGCACGGCCGGAACCGCGGCGGATGGCGATGCACTTCATCAGCGCGAGTCCCCAGCCAAAGAACGGGATCCACAGGAGTTCTCGCTTGGCGACCCACACCTGGACCGGAAAGATCAGCTGCAGTGCGATGGTCTCCCACGTGGACTGGTGCTTGGCAAACACGATCCCGGGACCCTTCGGGATATGCTCCAGGCCCTGCACCTCGTGGGTGAGGTGGCAGGTCAGCCGGAGCCACCACAAGATGAACCGGGCCCAGCTCTGCACCAGTGCCCAGCGGGCCCGCAGGGTGAGCGGAAAGGTGAATAACAGCAGTGTGGCGTAGATCACGATGGAAACCGGAAACACCACCCAGAATGCGAGCGAGCGCAACCAGAGTGCCGGCATGGATGCACTCATGCCTCAGGCCTGGCCAGCAGCGCCTCGACCGCACCGTACAGGTCATCGTATACCGGGATTGCAGGATCGAACTCCGGCATGCTGACCGTCCCGAATCCCTTGCCGGTCTTGACCAGAATCGGTCTTGCGCCGGCCGCCGTGGCCGCCTGCATGTCATGCAGGGCGTCCCCGATAAAGGGAACCTGGTCCAGCCGGATCCGCAACCGTGAGGCGACGTCCAGTAACAGGCCGGGCCCCGGCTTGTGGCAATTGCAGTGGGCGGTTACGGGATGCGGACAGAAAAATACGGCTTCGATCATACCACCGGACTCACGGATCCGGCGTTGCATGATACCGTTGATACGGGTCAGCAGCTCGATATCCTGGCCGGAATGAACCGGCCGGTTCATGGCGACGACCACCCGCCAGCCGGCGTGATTCAGGCGTGCAATGGCCTCGAGACTGCCGCGGACCGGTTTCCAGTCCGTCGGTGAGCGGATGTCCTCATCCGGTTCCTCGTTGATTACGCCATCGCGGTCGAGGATCGCCAGTTTCATCCGCGGTCCCTGAATTCCGAAACGCGGATACGGCCCCTGATCATGCGCGATTCACGTTGTCCGATTTTCTCCAGCTTGCGCCAGAACGCGTCGGCGAGATCGAACTCCGCGGCTATGGCCGTGCCCAGCAGCAGGATGAACAGGTCGGCGCACTCCTCGGCCAGTTCCGGCGCGGGTTTGCCCTTGGTTACGCAGGCAGAAATTTCACCGAGCTCCTCGGCCATCAAGGCAACGCGGTAGGTGAGTTCCTCGCCCCCGGTATTGCGAAAGTCATGCTTGTCGTGAAAGGCCTGCACGGCGGCAAGCATCTGCTGGTAGGAATCGCGGTCAGTCATGGCGGATGGCTCGAACCCCGGGGGATGGTGGCGGTGGTCAGGATTGTAGCAGGGATATGTCCGCGACCTGCAGGAACAGTCCGGACAGGGTCTGGAGCAGGGCCAGCCGGTTGTCCCGCAACGCGGTGTCCTCGCTCATGACCATGACGTCATCGAAGAAGCGGTCCACCGGTGCCTGCAGGGCGGCCAGCTGTGTCAGTGCGTCGGAATATTTGCGCTGTTCGAACAGCGGACGCACCGTAGCCGTCTGCTGTTCGATGGCGCCCGCCAGTACCTGTTCGGCCGCTTCCTGGAACAGGGATGCCCGGTAATGCTCCGGGATGGTACCGTCGGATTTGCGCAGGATGTTGCGGATGCGCTTGTTGGCAGCCGCCAGGCTGGCGGCCTCCGGCATCGACTGGAAGCTGCGCACGGCCTGCATGCGGCTGTCGAAGTCCAGCGGCCGGGTCGGCTGGCGCGCCAGCACCGCGTCGAACACCGGGGTCTCGTAACCGGCGTCCTGGTACCAGTTGCGCAGCCGCTCCATCATGAAGGCGAACAGGTCCTCGACAATGGCGGTTGCATCGACGACGGCCGGCAGCAGTCCGCAGGCGTGTGCGACCAGGTCGCGCAGGTCCAGGTCCAGCCTCCGCTCGATCATGATGCGCATGACACCGAGCGCGGCCCGGCGCAGACCGAACGGATCGCGGTCGCCGGTGGGCGGCTGGCCAATGGCGAAGATACCCGCCAGGGTGTCGATGCGTTCGGCGATCGCCAGTGCCTGGCCGGCCGGTGTGGCCGGCAGCTCATCACCGGCGTGGCGCGGCTGGTACTGCTCGGTCAGTGCGATCGCAACAGCCTCATCCTCGCCATCGTTGCGCGCGTAGTAATTCCCCATGATGCCCTGCAATTCCGGGAATTCGAACACCATGCTGGTGACCAGGTCGCATTTGCACAGGGCGCCGGCACGTTGTGCCTGTTGCACATCACTACCCAGCAGGCCGGCAATGTGACCGGCCAGTTCCGTGACGCGTCGTTGTTTGTCGCCCAGCGACCCAAGCCGCTGCTGGAAGGTCATGTTGTCGAGCTGTGCCGTGCGGCTGGCGAGCGGGTGCTTGCGGTCCTGTGTCCAGAAAAAGGCGGCGTCTTCCAGCCGTGGCCGGATCACCCGTTCGTTACCGGCGCGGATCTTGTCCGGGTTGTGGCTGCTGATGTTGGCGACCGTGATGAAGTCGGGCAGCAGCCTTCCGTCCGGCCCGGTGACCGGGAAAAACTTCTGGTGGTGCTGCATGCTGGACATCAGTGCCTCGGCCGGTACATCGAGAAAACGTGCATCGAAGCTGCCGCTGATTGCCACCGGCCATTCCACCAGTGCGGTCACTTCATCGAGCAGCCCGTCATCGATGTATGCGGTCCCGCCAAGCGCGGCACCGGCCTCACTGACCTGGGTACGGATCGAGTCTCGGCGCCGGTCCATGTCGACCAGCACGTGGCCCGTTTCTTCCAGCAGGTCGACGTACCGGGACGGATGGCTGACTGCAATGCGTTCGTTGTGATGAAAGCGATGACCACGGGTGTAGCGGTCGGCTGCAACACCCAGGATGCGGCCGGCAACGGGCGTATCTCCCAGCAGCAACAGGATCCAGTGGACCGGGCGGACGAACTCGATATCACTGCTGCCCCAGCGCATGCGACGTGCCACCGGGATCATGCGCAGCGCCTTTTCCATCAGCTCCGGCAGCAGCTCCGCGGCCGGCCGGCCGGCCGCGCTGGCGTGGTAGACCAGCCAGGCGCCCTTGTCGGTCTCCAGCCGTTCCAGTTCCTCCACGCCGACCCCGCAGGAACGTGCGAAACCTTCGGCCGGCCGGGTGGGCCGGCCGGCCTGGTCGAAGGCGGCGCTCAGTGCCGGCCCGCGCCGGGTGACCGTCCGGTCCGGTTGCCGGTCCGGTACCTGCTCCACCAGTACCGCCAGCCGGCGTGGCGTGGCGAAGGAGCGGCTCGGACCGTGTGCCAGGTGATGCTCGTCCAGCAACCCGTCAATGGCGGCCTGCAGGGCCTCGCGCATGCGCTGCAGCGAGGCAGGCGGCAGCTCCTCGGTGCCGATTTCAAACAGCAAATCCCGGGTCTGGCTCATGCCGGGTTGTCCACCCGCATCGGGAAGCCCAGTGCCTCGCGGCGTGCATAGTAGGCCTCGGCCACCTGGCGCGACAGCGTGCGCACGCGCAGGATGTAACGTTGCCGTTCGGTGACCGAGATCGCGCTGCGCGCGTCGAGCAGGTTGAAGGTGTGCGACGCCTTCAGGACCATTTCATAGGCGGGCAGTGGCAGCCCGGCATCGATCAGCCGGCTGCTTTCCCGCTCGCAGACATCGAACCAGTGCAGCAGCGCCTCGACATCGGCCTGTTCGAAATTGTAGGCCGACATCTCCACCTCGTTCTGGTGATAGATATCGCGATAGGTGACCGGGCCGTCCACACCCTGTGTCCACACCAGGTCGAAAACACTCTCCACTTCCTGCAGGTACATGGCGATGCGCTCCAGGCCATAGGTGATCTCGCCGGTGACCGGTCGGCATTC
>CAZMAK010000029.1:0-23910 GCA_964564245.1 uncultured Ectothiorhodospiraceae bacterium
GTGGGTCTCCACGCTGCGCGGGGTGATGTCGGCGCGGCGCTCGAACGCCTCTTCGATGGTGGACTGCAGGTCGCTCATGGGGTGCTTCTCCGGGTCGGGATAAGGTCAGTGCGTTATGATACCTGTCACGCGGCCTCGATGTATGCCCTGATGCGGGTCGCGGCCTCGATGCAGTCTTCCAGTGGCGCGACCAGCGCCATGCGCACGTAGCCACGGCCCGGATTGAAGCCGCCGACCGGGCGTGACAGGTAGCTCCCCGGCAGTACGATGACATTGGTCCGTGCGCGCAGGTCGCGTGCGAATTCCGTGTCGTCACCCGTGGTGGGGGTCCACAGGTAGAACCCGGCCTCCGGCTGCCGGACATCCAGTACCGGTGCAAGGATGTCCAGTACCGCGGCGAATTTTGTGCTGTACAGCCGCCGGTTCTCTTCGACGTGCGCCTCGTCACGCCATGCCGCCAGGCTGGCGGCCTGTGTGGCCGGCGGCATGGCACAGCCGTGGTAGGTGCGGTAACGCAGGAACTGCTGCATCACCCGTGCGTCGCCGGCCACGAAGCCGGAGCGCAGGCCGGGTACGCTGGAGCGCTTCGACAGGCTGTGAAACACGAGGCAGCGTGCATAGTCCGTGCGTCCCATGGCGGTGGCGGCGGCCAGCAGTCCCGGCGGCGGGGTGCCGCCGTGCGGGTAGATCTCCGAGTAGCATTCGTCCGAAGCAATCACGAAATCGTGTTCGTCCGCGAGCCGGATCAGTTGCTGCAACTGCTCCGACGGCAGCACGGCGCCGGTCGGGTTGCCCGGTGTGCAGAGGTAGACCAGCTGGACGCGCCGCCAGGTCGCGGCCGGTACCGCATCGAAGTCCGGGCGGTAACCGTTACCGCGCGTGGTATTCAGGAAATACGGTTCGGCACCGGCCAGCAGTGCGGCGCCTTCGTAGATCTGGTAAAACGGGTTGGGCATCGCCACCAGCGGGTCCCGGGTACGATCGACCAGGGCCTGTGCGATGGCGAACAGCGCCTCGCGCGTACCGTTGACCGGCAGCACCATGGTGGCGGGGTCGACACTGCCCGGCGGCAGGTGGAAGCGCGTCGTGAGCCAGGCGGCGATGGCGGCACGCAGGTCGTCGCTGCCGCGCGTGAGCGGGTAGCTCGACAGTCCGTGCAGGTGGGTGATGACTTCTTCCGTGATGAATCCGGGTGTAGCATGGCGCGGCTCGCCGATGGACAGCGCGATCTGGTTCAGCGGCGCCGCTGTACTGCCGGCAAAGAGTTGTGACAGCCGCTCGAACGGGTAGGGCTGCAGCCGGTCCAGGTCGGGATTCATGTCATTGTTCTTTGTGGTTGGTTGGGCCGGCCCGGCGGGGTCCGGTGCCGGGATAAAAGTATAAGGGAAGCCATGAACGACGCCAAACCCGAATCCCGCCTGCTGCCGGTCATGAGCCTGTTGCTGGCCGCGACCCTGTGGGGTGTGGTGTGGTATCCCCTGCGCCTGCTGGAGGCGGCCGGGCTCGACGGCCTGTGGAGTACACTGGTCAGTTACGCGGCCACGCTGGCGGTTACCCTGTGGGTGTTCGTGCGTGACCGGCGGCTGATCGCGGCAAACGCGCTGCCGCTGGTCGTGCTGGGGGTCACGGCCGGCTGGTGCAACGTGTCTTTCATCATGGCCGTCCTGCACGGTACCGTGGTGCGGGTATTGCTGCTGTTTTACCTGTCGCCGTTCTGGGCGGTGTGCCTGGGCTGGCTGCTGCTGGGCGAGCGGCCGGACCGCCGTTCCCTGCTGGTGTTCGTGATCGCGGTGGCCGGTGCGCTGGTCATGCTCTGGAACGACCGGCTGGGTGTGCCCTGGCCGCGGGAACCGGCGGACTGGCTGGCGGTGTCATCCGGTTTTGCCTTTGCGCTGAGCAATGTCTACGTGCGGCGCCTGCAGGGTGTCAGTGTGTGGCTGAAATCGGCCAGCAACTGGGCCGGTGTGCTGCTGGTGGCGCTGTGCTGGATCGTGTTCAGCCAGGCGCCGTCACCAGAGGTCGGCGCAGGTGTCTACCTCGGCGCCGTTGCCCTCGGCCTGTGCGGGTTCCTGCTCATGACGGTGAGCGTGCAGTACGGGGTGACCCGTATGCCGGTGCATCGCTCTGCGGTCATCCTGCTGTTCGAGCTGATCGCCGGCGCGCTATCGTCGTTGCTGCTGACCGATGAAACGGTACTGCCGCGGGAGTGGGCGGGCGGCGGCCTGATCATTGTCGCCGCCTGGCTGGCCGCGCGGATCCATGCGCGGGAGACGGCATGAGCCGGATCACCGGTCTGCATCACGTCAGCGTGCTGGTCAGCGATACGGCACGCGCACTGGCGTTTTATCACGAGCTGCTTGGTTTGCCGCTGGCCGCACGCCCGGCCATGGAATTTCCCGGTGCGTGGCTGGATCTCGGCAACGGACAGCAGATGCACCTGCTGGAACTGGCCGGCGCCGGCGCGGGGGATAGCGGCCGGCATGGCGGACGCGACGCGCACGTGGCGCTGCTGGTTGATGATCTCGACGCCCTGGCCGACGTGCTGGAGCGGGCCGGGGTGTCCTGTACACGGAGCCGCTCGGGGCGGCGCGCGCTGTTTTGCCGGGACCCGGACGCCAACGCGATTGAACTGATCGAGCGCGCGTGACCGTCCGGGCGGTGAATCCGGGGCATTACGCCTCGTGGTCCGGATCTTCACGATCCGCGACGGCCCAGGCGGCATTCCGGTCGATCCAGCGGATGCCCAGCCAGTACCAGAGCGTGATCGGGATCATCATCGCAAACCAGCTCCAGTCATCGAGCAGGAAGATCTTTCCGATCCAGTGCTGCTGTGTGAACAGCAGGGACCAGGGGACGCAGTAGGCGGTAAACAGGGCGCTGGATGCGAGCAGCAGCAGCGCCCCGGTCCGCGTGCGAATACTGGAAAATGCGAGGTAGACCCAGAGCGGCATGTTTTCCGTTTTTTCCATACCCGGTGGCAGCCTTGCGATTGGGATTTACTACCAGTCTAGTGGATAACCCGTCCTCGCGGTACTGCCCGGCAGGGTATCCGCGCCGGCGCGGAGACGCGATCTTCACGGCTTGCCCGGCACCGAGGCCCCGGGGGGCGGGAATGCAGTGCGGCTGGTCGTGCTGTCTTCATCGAGATAGTGGTGGATCGCCTGTTCCAGGCAGTCAAACTGTGCCGGCTCGGTCAACGGCCGGTCGTGCAGGTCGGTGATGTAGTAGACGTCCTCCGCACGTGCCCCGAGCGTGGCGATCCTGGCGTTCAGCAGGCGCACCCGGCAGTCGGTGAAGGCGCGCCCCACGCGCGACAGCAGGCCGGGCCGGTCGGCGGTGATGAGCGTCATTGCCGTGCGCTGGTCGAACTCGTCCAGCTTGAACTCGATGTGTGTCCGGATCGGAAAGTGCTTGTACTGGCGCGGCATGCGGCGGGCGACGTGCCAGATGTTCTGGCGGCCGTGGTCGAGTTCCGAGTACAGTGCGCTGCGGATTTCCTCGCTGCGGCGTATCCCGGTAACCGGCCCGCCCGACACTTCCAGTACGTGGTAGGTATGCAGCCCGTGGTTGTCGTCGGTGGTGATGATGCCGGCATCAACGACATCCAGCCCCTGCAGGTCCAGCACCGCCGTAATGCGGCTGAACAGGTCATCCGACGCAGGGGAGTAGATGAAGATCTCGGTGCCGCCGCGTTCGGTCAACGGCTGGATGTCGACCAGTTTCTCGTCGGCGGTGGTGCGTGCCAGCAACAGGCTGGTGTGGTGGGCAACCTGCCAGGGAATGTGGCGCAGAAAGTATTCATCACCGAGCTGTTGCCAGACGGATGCCACCCGGTCATGGCTCGTTGCCATGAGTTCCAGGGCGGCTTCCTGGATTTTCTGGATGTGTTCGGAGCGTTCCATGGGGTCCTGCAGGCCGCGTTGCAGCGCGCGGCGGGTGTTGTAGTACAGCTGTTTCAGCAGGGCGTCCTTCCAGCTGTTCCACATTTCCGGGTTGGTGGCGCGGATATCGGCGACGGTGAGCAGGTACAGGTAGTCCAGGTGCACCGGGTCCTTGATGCGCTGCGCGAAACGATTGACCACGGCCGGGTCGCTGATGTCCTGGCGCTGCGCCGTGCTGGACATGATCAGGTGGTTCTCCACCACCCAGGTCACCAGGCCGGCATCGTATTCACTCAGGTCGTGCTGGATGCAGAACTCGTGGGCGTCGCGACCGCCCAGTTCGGAGTGGTCGCCGCCACGCCCCTTGGCGATGTCGTGAAACAGCGCAGCCAGGTAAAGCAGTTCCGGTTTGGGCAGGGTCATCACGATGTGGCTGCAGAGCGGAAACTCCAGTGCGCGTTCCTGGACCGTGAAGCGGCGCAGGTTGCGGATCACCGTGAGAATGTGCTCGTCCACGGTATAGATGTGGAACAGGTCGTACTGCATCAGCCCGACGATATTGCCGAATACCGGCAGGTAGGCGGCCAGGATTCCGTAGCTGTTCATGCGCCGCAGTGCGCTGCTGACGCCGTCCGGCTGGCGCAGGATTTCCATGAACAGGCTGCGTGCGCGGATATCATTGCGGAACGTGCCGTCGATGAGGTGCAGGTGGGCGCGGATGGCGCGGATGGTGTCGGCGCGCACCCCCTTGAGTTCCGGGTGCTGCTGCAGGATCAGGAACACCTCCAGCAGGGCATGCGGGTAATAGCGGAACACGGTCGGCCAGGCGATCTCCAGGAAGTCGTGGCGGGACTGGAACCGCTTGTTGATGACGACCGCCTCGCCGGGTCCTTCCGGAAACAGGATGTCCTCGTAGAACAGTTGCAACAGCATCTCGTTCAGGCGATCGAGCGACATGATGGCGCGGTAGTAGTCCTTCATGAACGCCTCGACGCTGAGCCGGTTTGCGTCATCGCGGTATCCCAGCTGTTCGGCCAGGGTGCGCTGGTAGTCGAACAGCAGGCGGTCCTCGCCGCGCCCGGTCAGCATGTGCAGCGCAAAGCGGATCTTCCAGAGAAACTCGCGCCGTACCACCAGTTCCCGGTATTCCGCCGCGGTGAGAAAACCGCGCTCGACCAGTTCCTCCAGCGAGTCGGTCTCGAAGTGGCGGTTCGCCACCCACGCAACCGCCTGGATATCGCGCAGGCCGCCCGGTCCTTCCTTGATGTTGGGTTCGAGGTTATAGGCGGTATCGTTGTACTTCAGGTGCCGGATGCGCTGTTCCTCGCGCTTGGCCGTGAAGAAGTCGCGGCTGACCCAGATCTGCCGTGGCGAGATCGCTTCCTGCATGCGGGCGAACAGGCCCGCGGAGCCGGCCAGCAGGCGGGCTTCCATCAGGTTGGTGATGACCGTGATGTCGGCGCGTGCCTGGGTTACGCATTCATCCACCGAACGCACGCTGTGGCCCACCTCGAGCCCGATATCCCACAGGAAGGTCAGCAACGCCTCGATCACGGCGTTGTAGCGGTTGCCCGCGTCATCCGGCAGCAGCAGCAACAGGTCGATGTCGGAACCCGGCATCAGTTCGCTGCGGCCGTAGCCGCCGACCGCGGCCAGCGAAAGCTCGTCGCGGTGTGGTCCGGTGTACAGTTCCCAGGCGTGGATGAGGATCCGGTCGACCAGCCAGGAGCGTCCCTGCAACAGGGCGCAGACCTCGCTGCCGTCGTTGAAGCGCTGCTGGATGCGTGCGCGCCCGTCTTTCAGGCAGGCCTTGAAGGCGGCCAGCCGGGCGGCCTGCTGTTCCGGTGGCTGATCCAGCGCGGACAGGTCAAACCAGCTGCTGTAATCTGCCGCCTGCATGGCGGTCGTCGGGGCTTCGGGCATGGCGATGCGGCCGGTCAGAGCTCATCGCCCGGCAGACAGGTGAGCACCTCGTGGCCGTCAGCGGTCACCAGTATGGTGTGTTCCCATTGCGCCGACAGGCTGTGGTCCTTGGTGACCACGGTCCAGCCGTCCGGCAGCAGGCGGGTGTCGCGCCGGCCTGCATTGACCATCGGCTCGATGGTGAAGATCATGCCGGGCACCAGGCGCAGGCCGGTGCCCGGTCTGCCGTAATGCAGGACCTGCGGGTCTTCGTGGAACTCACGACCGATGCCGTGCCCGCAGTACTCGCGCACGATGGAGCACTGGTGGGATTCGGCGTATTCCTGGATGGCGTGCCCGATGTCGCCGAGCCGGATGTCCGGTCGTACCAGGCCGATACCGATCTTCATGCATTCGTGGCTGATGCGCGCCAGCCGCTCGGCGGCGACCGTGGGCTCGCCGGCAAAGAACATCTTGCTGGTGTCGCCGTGAAAGCCGTCCTTGATCACCGTGATGTCGATGTTGACCATGTCGCCCTTTTTCAGCTTTTTCTCGCCGGGGATGCCGTGGCACACCACGTGGTTGACCGAGGTGCAGATGGATTTCGGAAAGCCGCGGTAATTCAGCGGGGCAGGGATCGCCTGCTGGACGTTGACGATGTAGTCGTGGCAGATGCGGTCCAGTTCCAGCGTGGTGATGCCGGGCTGTACATGGGGCCGGATCATTTGCAGCACCTCGCCGGCGAGCCGCCCCGCGACACGCATTTTTTCGATTTCGTCCGGGGTTTTGATCGAGACAGTCATGTAACGCCCTGTTTGCTGTGAGGTTGTCCCGGATTATGCACGGCGAACCGGATTGCCGGGCAATCGAGTGTATGGTATAAAGGCGGGCTTGTTAAGTGGGCCAATTCCGGTCCGCCCGACAAAATCCACACATGTGCCGGCACATTCCGCAGGGTGCCCGTGGCGCCGCGAGGCAGAACGGGTTGCGTGAATGGGGTACATGGAAGATCAACCCTGACAATCTGGAGTACGAAAAATGGCAGACGTTACCATGCGTCAGATGCTGGAAGCTGGCGTGCATTTTGGCCACCAGACCCGGTACTGGAACCCGAAGATGGCCCCCTATATCTTCGGCGAACGCGGCAAGATCCACATCATCAATCTCGAAAAGACCCTTCCGTTATTCACCGACGCAATGAATTTCCTGGGCAGCATGGCGGCCAACGGCGGCAGCGTGCTGTTCGTCGGCACCAAGCGTTCCGCACAGAGTGCGATCATGGAAAACGCCGTCCGTTGCGGCATGCCGTACGTGAACCACCGCTGGCTCGGCGGCATGCTGACCAACTACAAGACCGTACGCCAGTCGATCAAGCGGCTCAAGGACCTCGAAACCATGTCGGGTGACGGCACCTTCGACAAGATCAGCAAGAAGGAAGCCCTGATGCTGACCCGCGAAATGGACAAGCTGGAGCGCAGCCTGGGCGGTATCAAGGACATGCGCGGCATACCGGATGCCATGTTCGTGGTCGATGTCGGTTACGAAAAGATCGCGATCAGCGAGGCCAGGAAGCTGGGTATTCCGGTGGTCGGCGTGGTCGACACCAATAATTCCATCGATGGTATCGATTACGTGATACCGGGCAATGACGATGCGATCCGCGCCATCCAGCTGTACGTGGAGTCGGCCTCGAGCGCCATCGATACCGGCAAGCTGAGCGTGGCGCACCTCGTGGCGAACTCCAGGGACGAGTTCGTGGAAGTGGCCGAGGACGGTGACGGCAAGCCGGCCCGCCGCAAGCCGCGCACGGCCGCGGCGCCGAAGAAGGCCGCAGGCAAGGTCACGATCAGGAAGAAGGCGGTCGCCGGCAAGTCCGATGCCGAAGACGAAGCGGTCACGGGCAAGTCCGATGCCGAAGACGAGGCGGTCACGGGGCTGGCGGACGAGGGCGGCGACGAATAGACCCCGGCCGGTACTGGATACTGATACGAATCTGCAGAGGAAACTGATATGGCAATTACCGCTGCGCAGGTCAAGGAACTGCGCGAACGCACCGGCTCCGGGATGATGGAGTGCAAGAAGGCCCTGGTGGAAAACAACGGGGACATGGACGCGGCCGTCGAGGCGCTGCGCAAGTCCGGCATGGCCAAGGCCGACAAGAAGGCCGGTCGTGTCGCCGCCGAGGGCCTCGTGGTGGTCGAACTGTCGGACGATGCGAAGACCGCTGCCGTGGTCGAGGTCAACTGCGAAACCGACTTCGTGGCCAGGAAGGAAGACTTCAGGGCCTTCGCCGGTGCCATCGCCCGGCGCGTGCTGACCGGCAACCCGGCGGATCTGGAAGCCCTGCTGGCCATGCCGCTGCAGGACGGTGAGGCCACCACCATCGAGGAGGCCCGCAAGGGCCTGATCGCGACCATCGGCGAGAACGTCAGTGTGCGCCGTTTCGTGCGCATGGAAAGTTCCAGCCCGATCGGCAGCTACACGCACGGCGTGCGCATCGGCGTACTGGTGGACTACAGCGGCGGTGACGAGGCGCTGGGCAGGGACCTGGCCATGCACATCGCGGCACACGATCCGCGCCCGGTCTGCGTGTCCGAGGACCAGGTGCCGGCCGGCCTGATTGCCGCGGAGCGCGACATCTTTACCGCACAGGCCCGCGAGACCGGCAAGCCGGACAACATCATCGAGAAGATGATCGATGGACGGATCCGCAAGTACCTGGCCGAAATCACCCTGCTGGGCCAGAACTTCGTCAAGGACCCGGACCAGACCGTGGCCAGGCTGCTGGATGCCGCCGGCGCCAGCGTGGCCCGCTTTGAACGCATGGAACTGGGCGAGGGTATCGAGAAGAAGACCGAGAACTTCGCCGACGAGGTGATGGCGCAGGTCAAGGGCGGTTGAGCCGTCCACGCAGCGCGTGGCGCACGCCGGCCGGGCAGGGTTTGCGCGGGGTCGAAATCCGACCCCGTTTTTTATGGCAATCCGTGGCAAAAAGTAAGACAATGCCGGCCGGGGTGCAGGCCATGAAAATCCCGTATATCTAACTGAATCCAAAGGGCTATCGAATGTCATACCAGCGCATACTGCTCAAGCTCAGCGGCGAGGCGCTGATGGGGCAGGATTCGTCCGGTATCGACGCCGGGATCCTCAAGCGGCTGGCCGGCGAGATCCATGCCGAGGCCGGCAAGGGTGTGCAGATCGGGCTGGTCATCGGCGGGGGCAACCTGCTGCGCGGGGCCGGACTGGCGTCAAAGGGCATGAACCGGGTGACCGGCGACCAGATGGGCATGCTGGCCACGGTGATCAATGCGCTGGCCATGCAGGACGCGCTGCGGCAGGCGGGTACGGATTGTGTGGTGATGTCGGCGCTGACCATGGACCAGGTGTGCGAGTCCTACGGTGCGCACCGCGCCATCCGGCACCTGGAGAACGGCAGTGTCGTGATCTTTGCCGCCGGCACCGGCAATCCCTTTTTCACGACCGATTCCGCCGCCAGCCTGCGCGCCATCGAGATCCAGGCCGACCTGCTGCTGAAGGCCACCAAGGTCGACGGTGTGTATTCGGCGGATCCGGTCCGTCATCCGGATGCGACGTTCTATCCGCACATCCGCTATGCCGATGCGCTGGAGCAGAAACTGGGCGTGATGGATACCACGGCGCTGGTCCTGTGCAGCGAGCACGCCATGCCGCTGCGCGTTTTCAATGTTTTCAATCCCGGTCAACTGGGCAGGATTGTCGCCGGCGAGTCGATCGGGACTCTGGTCGAGTGACAGGGGGCAAGCAATGATCAAGGAAATCGTACAGGACGCCGGTGTACGCATGGGCAAGTCGATCGAAACCCTGAAACAGTCGCTCAGCAAGGTACGTACCGGGCGCGCACACCCCAGCCTGCTCGACCACCTGCGTGTCGATTACTACGGTTCGGAAGTGCCGATTTCCCAGGTCGCCAACATCGGTGTCGAGGATGGCCGCACGCTGGTGGTGACACCCTGGGAAAAGCAGATGGTGCAGGCAGTGGAACGGGCGATCCTGACCTCCGACCTGGGACTCAATCCGAATACGGCCGGCACCGTGATGCGCATCCCCATGCCGCCGCTGACCGAGGAGACGCGCCGTGACCTGGTCAAGGTGGTGCGGCACGAGGGCGAGGCGGCCAAGGTGGCCATCCGCAATATCCGCCGCGACGCCAACAGCGACTTCAAGGGCCTGCTCAAGGAGAAGGAAATCTCGGAGGACGAGGAACGGCGTGCGCAGGAGGAAATCCAGAAACTGACCGACCTGCGCATCGGCGAGGTGGACAAGGTGCTGGAGCAGAAGGAAAGTGAACTGATGGCGATCTGAACCGGTCGCGTGAATCGTGCCCGTGCGCATGCAGCGAAATCCGAGAGGCAGTACGCGTTTGAAATCCCCCGATAACCAGTCCGGCACCCGGCCACGGCACGTTGCTATCATCATGGACGGCAACGGGCGCTGGGCGCGTGCGCGGCTGTTGCCGCGTGCCATCGGACATCGCGAGGGTGTGAAATCGGTGCGGCGGGTGGTCGAGGCCTGTCTCGACCGGGACATCGGGGTGCTGACGCTGTTTGCCTTCAGCAGCGAGAACTGGCGGCGGCCGAGCGAAGAGGTCAGTACGATCATGGACCTGTTCGTGAACACGCTGAAGAAGGAGGTCAATGCGCTGGATCGCAACAATGTCCGGCTGCGTTTCATCGGCGAGCGCACCGCGTTTTCCGGGAAACTGCGCCGGCTCATCCGCGAGTCCGAACAGCAGACCGCCGGCAACAGCCGGCTCGAGCTGGCGATCGCCGCCAATTACGGTGGCCAGTGGGATATCACCGAGGCCTGCCGCAGGCTGGCGCAGCAGGTTGCCGACGGCACGCTGCAGCCGCAGGACATCCGCAGCGAAGACATCAGTCACGCACTGTCCATGCCGGATCTGCCGATGCCGGACCTGTTCATCCGCACCGGGGGCGAACGCCGTGTCAGTAATTTCCTGCTCTGGCAACTTGCCTATACCGAGCTGTATTTCACCGATCTGCTGTGGCCCGAATTCGATGTCGGGGAATTCGACAGGGCGCTGGAGTGGTATGCCAACCGCCAGCGCCGCTTTGGCCGCACCGGTGAACAGGTGGAGCAGGTCAAGGGTGCTTAGGACACGCCTGATCACGGCGGCCATCCTCGTGCCGCTGGTCGTGCTCGGCGTACTGCGGCTGGATACGCCGGCATTCGCCGCGCTCCTGGCACTGGTCCTGTGCGCCGCCAGCTGGGAATGGTCGGGACTGGTGCCGCGCGTGGCCGGGGCCGGCCGTGCCGTCTATGCCGTGACCTGCGCCGCGTTGATGGCCGTCACCTGGGTGATCACGCCGGAACGGCTGCTGTTGCCACTGCTGGCCGTGGCTTGCGCGTGGTGGCTGTTTGCCCTGTTCTGGCTGACCCGTCCGCAACTGTGCGCTGCCTCTTCCACGGCCTGCATGATCTTCAAACTGCTGGCCGGACTGCTGGTGGTGGTGGTGCCCTGGACCGGGCTGGTCGCACTGCACCGTCATGGCGAGCAGGGTCCGGAACTGACCCTGATATTGCTGGTGATGGTGTGGCTGGCGGACAGCGGGGCCTATTTTGCCGGGCGCCATTTCGGCCGGCACAAGCTGGCACCGGCCGTCAGCCCGGGCAAGACGCGCGAAGGCGTGTACGGCGGCGTGCTGGTCAGCCTGCTGTTTGCCGCTGCCGCCGGCTGGTGGCTCAGCGGCTCGGCGCACTGGACCGCGGCCTTCTGCATGGTGTCACTGCTGGCGATCCTGTTTTCCGTGGCCGGCGACCTGCTGGAGAGCCTGATGAAACGCCAGAGCGGCATCAAGGACAGCGGCAGCATCATTCCCGGGCATGGCGGCATCTTTGACCGCGTCGACAGCATGGTCGCGGCCGTGCCGGTCTTCCTGAGCGGCTACCTGTGGCTGGGCCTGGGATGAGCGGGCCACAGCGCAACGGCCCGGCCGGCATCACGATCCTCGGTTCCACCGGTTCGATCGGTACCAGCACCCTGGACGTGGTCGCGCGCCATCCCGGACGCTTCCGCGTGGTCGCACTGACTGCCAATCGAAACGAGGATGTACTGGCCGAACAGTGTATACGCTTCCGTCCGCAATACGCCGTGCTGGCGGATGTGGATGCCGCACAACGCCTGCAACAGCGCCTGCAGCGCGGGGCCCCGGAGGTCACCGTGCTGGCCGGCGTCGACGGACTGCTGCAGGTCGCCGGACTGGACTCGGTGGAGTACGTGATGGCGGCGATTGTCGGCGCGGCCGGCCTGCTGCCGTCGTTGCGCGCGGCGCAGGCCGGCAAGCGGGTGCTGCTGGCCAACAAGGAGGCGCTGGTGATGTCCGGCGCGCTGTTCATGCAGGCCGTGCGTGAGCACGGCGCCACGCTGCTGCCGATCGACAGCGAACACAACGCCATCCTGCAATGCCTGCCCGATCGCTATGTCGCGGGGCAGGCCGCGCCCGGTGTGCGCCGTATCCTGCTGACCGCCTCGGGCGGCCCGTTCCGTAACACGCCGCTGGCGATACTGCCGTCCGTGACGCCCGAGCAGGCCTGCGCGCACCCCACCTGGGTCATGGGGCGCAAGATCTCGGTGGATTCCGCCACCATGATGAACAAGGGACTGGAGGTGATCGAGGCCAGCTGGCTGTTCGACCTGGCGCCGGATCGCATCGAGGTGCTGCTGCACCCGCAGTCCATCGTGCACTCGCTGGTGGAGTACGTGGACGGATCACAGCTGGCGCAGCTGGGCAGTCCGGACATGCGTATCCCGATCAGTCACGCACTGGGCTGGCCGGATCGCATCGAGTCCGGCGCACCGGGCCTGGACCTGGTGGCGGTCGGCAGGCTGCAGTTCGAGACGCCGGACCATGAGCGCTATCCCTGTCTGGCACTGGCGGCCGGCGCCCTGCAGGCCGGCGGTACCGCGCCGGCCATCCTCAACGCCGCCAACGAGGTCGCGGTGCAGGCCTTCCTGGAACGGCGCATTCCGTTCACCGCCATTGCCCGGATCATTGCGGCCACCCTCGACCAGCTGCCCGTACAGGACGCCGCCACCCTGGAGGCCGTGCTGGCCGATGATGCGCTGGCGCGTGACCGGGCAGCCGAACTCGTTGCTGCAACGAAGGTCACAGTGGCACGATGAGTGGCGTCCTCTATTCACTGGCGGCCTTCCTGGTTGCGATCGGCGTGCTGGTGACCGTTCACGAGTTTGGTCATTTCTGGGTGGCGCGCCGTCTGGGCGTCAAGGTGCTGCGCTTCTCGATCGGCTTCGGCCGGCCGTTGTGGCGGCGGACCTTCGGGGCCGACCGCACCGAGCTGGTGGTCGCCGCCCTGCCGCTGGGCGGGTACGTGAAGATGCTGGACGAGCGCGAGGGCGAGGTGGCGGCGACCGAACTGCACCGTGCCTTCAATCGCAAGCCCGTTGCCACCCGGATGGCCGTGGTGCTTGCCGGACCGCTGTTCAATCTGCTGTTCGCCGTGTTCGCCTACTGGCTGATGTTCGTGGCCGGTGTGCCTGGCCTGCGCCCGGTCGTGGGCGAGGTCATGCCGGGCTCGCTGGCCGCGCAGGCCGGAATCCTGCAGGGCGACGAGATCGTCGCGATCCAGGGTGTCCGGACGCCGACCTGGGACAGCGCGATGATGAACCTGCTGGAAGCCGGTCTGGACGAGCGCGCGGTACTGGAGTTGCGGGTTCGCAACCCGCAGGGCGAGGAACGGCAGCTGCAGGTGCAGTTCACGAAGCCCGACCGCCTGCTGGAAAAGGGCGGGGTGCTGCAGAATTTCGGGCTGGCCCCGTGGCAGTTGCCGGCGGTGATCGACACCGTGGTGGACGGCAAGGCCGCACAGCGCGCCGGCCTGCAACCGGGAGACCGCATCCTGTCCGCCGACGGACAGCCCATCGCCGGCTGGAACGACTGGGTGGAATATGTTCGCGCGCGCCCGGAACAGAAAATCCGTGTCGAGGTGCTGCGCGGTAGCGCCCGTGTCAGCCTGTCAATGGTGCCGGAACGGGTCAGCGAGGATGGCAGCGAACACGGCTTTATCGGGGCATCGGTTCGCCTCCCGGATGAACGGCAGCGTGCTACAATGCGCGTCGATGTGCGCTACGGCATGCTCGAGGCGGTCCCCGCGGCACTGGGGAAAACGCTGGAAGTATCGACGCTTACCCTGCGCACGCTCTGGAAGATGGTGACCGGCCGGGCGTCGGTGGAGAACCTCAGCGGGCCGATCAGTATCGCCCGTTACGCCGGGGAGTCGGCCGCCATCGGCCTGGGTACATTCCTGGCATTTCTGGGAGTGGTGAGTGTCAGTCTGGGTGTCCTGAACCTGTTGCCCATCCCGGTACTGGATGGCGGCCACCTGCTGTATTACCTGGTGGAACTGGTGACCGGCAAGCCGGTTTCCGATGCGGTGCAGCTGGTTGCCCAGAAACTGGGGATCCTGCTGCTGTTGATGCTGATGAGTGTCGCTTTCTATAACGATTTGCTACGACTGGTTGAATGACGGACTGACATGCCTGGGCACCTGAAACGCCTGCTGTGGATGCTGTGGCTGGGATACTGCCTGTGCGGGTCGGCATACGCATTCGAGCCGTTTGTCGTGAAGGATATCCGTGTCGAGGGACTGCAGCGCATTTCCGCGGGTACCGTGTTCAATTACCTGCCGGTCAAGGTCGGACAGAAACTGGATACCAGCGGTTCGGTGGATGCGATTACCGCGCTGTTCAAGACCGGGTTCTTCAACGATGTCTCGCTGGAGCGTGACGGCGACGACCTGGTGGTGTTTGTCCGCGAGCGTGCCGCGATCAGCAGTATCAAGCTGGAGGGCAACCAGGACCTGGAAACCAAGGAACTGCTGGACGGCCTCAAGCAGATCGGGCTGGCGGAGGGACGCGTATTCGACCGCTCGCTGCTGGAGAAGGTCGAGCAGGAGCTGCAACGCCAGTATTTCAGCCGGGGCAAGTATGCGGTGCGGATCAACACCACTATCACCCCGCTGGAGCGCAACCGCGTCGGTATCGTGATCAACATCTCGGAAGGCCGTGTCGCGCACATCCGCCAGATCAGTATCGTCGGCAACCACAGCTTCCCGGAGAAGGAACTGCTCAAACAGTTCTCGCTGACCACGCCGACCCTGTTCTCGACCTTCACCAAGAAGGACCAGTATTCCAAGCAGGCATTGTCCGCCGATCTCGAGGTGCTGCGCACCTGGTACCTCGATCGCGGCTATCTGAATTTCCAGATCGATTCGACCCAGGTATCCATCACGCCGGACAAGAAGGATATCTATATCACCATCAACATCACCGAGGGCCAGCCCTATTCCATCAAGGTGGTCACGCTGTCCGGTGACCTGGTGGTGCCGAAGGAACGGATCTTTCCGCTGATCCGGATCAATCCCGGGGACATCTTTTCCCGCAAGCGCGTGACCGAGGCGGTGGACCGGATCACTTCCCTGCTGGGTAACGAGGGCTATGCGTTTGCCAACGTCAACACGGTGCCGGAGCTGGACGAGAAGAACCGGGAGGTGGCGCTCGGCTTCTTCATCGACCCGGGCAAGCGTGTGTACGTGCGACGCATCAACGTCTCCGGCAACACCACGACGCGCGATGAAGTGCTGCGCCGGGAGATGCGGCAGATGGAGGGTGGCTGGTACTCCGCCGAAAAGGTCGAACGATCCCGCACCCGGCTGGACCGGCTCGGCTTCTTCGAGAAGGTCAACGTGGAAACACCGTCCGTGCCCGGGACCACGGACCAGATGGACGTCAACTACTCGGTGACCGAGACCTCATCGGGCAGCATTACCGCCGGTGTCGGCTATTCCCAGTCCGCCGGCGTCCTGTTCAACGCCAGTATCCAGCAGAACAACTTCCTGGGTAGCGGCAAACGTGTCAGCTTCACGTTCGACAACAGCCAGATCAACAGCGTCTACAGTTTCAACTATCTCAATCCGTACTGGACCGTCGACGGTGTGAGCCGCGGCTTCGGCGCCTATTTCCGCCAGACCGATGCCAGCCAGGCGAACCTGGCGGACTATTCCACCGACACGCGCGGGCTGGATATGAATTTCGGTATCCCGGTCAACGAGTTCGATACCCTGCGCTTCAGTGCCGGCTACAAGGGACTGGACCTGCACTCGACCACGCTGTCACCGGTGCAGGTCACCGATTTCGAGGATATCCACGGTAACTCCTTCGGTGATCTGGTGCTGTCCGCGAGCTGGCAGCATGATTCCCGCAACCGGATACTGGTTCCCACCGAGGGCGGCCTGCAGTCGGTGAACCTGGAGGCCACGCTGCCCGGGTCCGGACTGGAATACTACAAGCTGGACTACCAGCAGCAGCTGTTCGTGCCGCTGACGCGCAGTCTGACCCTGGGCATGAAGGGACGGCTGGCCTATGGTGAAGGCTACGGAAAATTCAACGAGTTACCGTTCTTTGAAAACTTCTTTGCCGGTGGTATCCGCTCGATACGGGGTTTCAGCGACAACACGCTGGGGCCCAGGGATTCCAACGGCAACGCGATCGGCGGCTCCCTGCTCACCGTGTTCAACCTCGAGGCGCTGTTCCCGGTGCCGTTTCTCGAGACCAGCGGCGGCTCGCGCTTGAGTACGTTCCTGGATTTTGGCAATGTGTACCAGGGATTCGACAACTTCGATGCGGGTGAATTCCGGTATTCGGTCGGTATCTCGGGCCTCTGGTCCTCGCCACTCGGCCCGATCTCGGCAAGTCTGGGTTTCCCGCTGAATTCCCAGTCCCAGGACCGGAAGCAGCTCTTCCAGTTTACCGTGGGTACTTTCTTCTGATGGTGGATTTCTGGTGGTACGGAGAGTGAATGTGAAAACTTGCAAACAGATGATTACAGGACTGGTTCTGGCTTCCGCGCTGTGCTGGCTGCCGGGGATGGCAGCCGCCGATCTGAAGATCGGTTTTGTCGACCTGGCCAAACTCAGTGAGAACGCGCCGCAGATCATCGCTGCACAGAACAAGATCGATGCGGAATTTTCCTCGCGCGAGAAGGAGCTGGTCGAACTGCAGCGCCGCGTGGCCAAGATGGAAGACGACATGTCCACGAACAGCGCCGTGCTGAGCGATTCGGAACGCAGCGCCAAGGAACGCGAGATACTGGGCAAGCGCCGCGAACTGAAACGTTCCCAGGACGAGTTCCGCGATGATCTCAATATCCGCAAGAACGAGATGCTGCGTTCCGTCAACGAGGAGATCGGCAAGGTCATCGAGAAATTCGCAAAGGACGAGAAATATGACCTGATTCTTGCCCAGGGGGTGATGTACGCCGGCAGCAAGGTGGACATTACCGAGCTGGTTCTCAAGAAACTCGGGGGAAAATAGCGGCGCGACACGGCGGCGGACCGGATCACGATGGGCGTAACCCTGGGGGCCCTGGCAGCGCAGATCGGTGCCGAGCTGCAGGGGGGGGCTCCGGATACGGTGGTGCATGCGGTCGCCACGCTGCAGAACGCCGGGCCCGGCGAGATCAGTTTCCTCGCCAACAAGGGCTATCGGCGGTTTCTGGCCCAAACCCGGGCTGCGGCAGTCATCGTGGCACCGGAACACGCCGCCGAGTGCCCGGTTGCGGCACTGGTTTCCGGCAATCCGTACGCCAGCTACGCGCGGGCCGCGGCACTGATCGTGCCACGGCCGCCGCCGCGCAGCGGGGTGCATCCGGGCGCCGTACTGGAAGCGGACTGCGAGGTGCATGACTCCGCCTGGATCGGCCCGCATTGCGTCATTGAATCCGGCGTGGTGATCGAAGCCGGCGTGCAGCTGGCCGGCGGCTGCTTCGTCGGGACCGGCAGCCGGATCGGCGCGCACAGCCGGCTGGCCGCAAATGTGGTCATCTGCCACGGCGTGACGATCGGCCAGCGGGTCAGCATCGCGCCGGGCGCGGTGATCGGCGGCGACGGCTTCGGGATGGCCAATGACAACGGTCGCTGGCTGGACGTGCCGCAGCTGGGCGGCGTGCGCATCGGTGACGATGCCGAGATCGGCGCCAACACCACGATCGACCGGGGTGCACTGGAGGACACCGTGCTGGAAGAGGGCGTGCGGCTCGACAACCAGATCCAGGTCGCGCATAACGTCTTCATCGGCGCGCACACCGCCATCGCGGGCTGTGTCGGCATTTCCGGCAGTGCCCGGATCGGCCGCCATTGCATGATCGGCGGCGGGGCGGGGATCGTCGGGCACCTGGAGATTGCCGACGGCGTGATCATTACCGGCATGACCATGGTGACAAAGTCGATTACCCGGCCGGGTATCTATTCCTCGGGCGTCCCGGCACAGGATAACGAGAGCTGGAACCGCAATTACGCGCGCTTTCGCCAGCTTGACCGCATGGCGCGCAGGTTGCGCGCGTTGGAACTCCGGCTGGGCTCCGGCAATGAAAACAACTAGCTGATACGCCAGCCGAACGGGCTGGATAATGAACACATACTGGCGGGCCGGAATCATGGAAATCAAGGACATCCTGCAACACTTACCCCATCGTTACCCGTTTCTGCTGGTCGACCGTGTGACCGAATTCAATCCCGGTGAGTCGCTGGTCGCATACAAGAACGTCAGCTACAACGAACCGTTCTTCCAGGGGCATTTCCCGGAGCGGCCGATCATGCCCGGCGTGCTTATCCTGGAGGCCATGGCGCAGGCCACGGGGCTGCTGGCGTTCAAGACCGTCGAGCGCGGTGCGCGCAGGGAAAGCCTGTATTTCCTGGTGGGCATGGACAACGTGCGCTTCAAGAAACCGGTGGAACCGGGTGACCGGCTCATGCTCCATGCCAGGCTGGTGCGCTCGAAACGCGGCATCTGGGTGTTCGACTGTGAGGCGAAGGTGGACGATGCCGTCGTTGCAACCGCCCGGATCATGTGCACCGAACAGGATATCGAGCGTTGATCGATCCGCGTGCGGTGATCGATCCCGCGGCTGAACTGGCGGCGGGTGTGAGCGTGGGCCCGTTTGCCGTGATCGGGGCCGGGGTGAGTATCGGCCGTGGCACACGCATTGGCCCGCACGCGGTGATCAACGGTCCGACCCGCATCGGGGAAGACAACCACATCTACCAGTTCGCCTCGGTCGGCGATGCCCCGCAGGACAAGAAGTACCGGGGTGAACCGACCCGTCTCGAGATCGGTGACCGCAACACCATCCGCGAGTTCGTGACCATCAACCGCGGCACGGTCCAGGATGAAGGCATCACCCGCATCGGTGACGACAACTGGATCATGGCCTACGTCCATATCGCGCACGACTGCCGCATCGGCAACCAGACCATTTTCGCCAACAACGCCTCGCTCGCCGGCCACGTACGGATCGAGGATTACGCGATTCTTGGCGGCTTCACCCTGGTCCACCAGTTCTGTGCCATCGGGGCGCACGCACTGACGGCCTTCGGCAGCGGCATCAGCATGGACGTACCACCCTACATCACGGTCGGCGGTACGCCGGCGCATGCCCATGGCATGAACATGGAGGGCCTGCGCCGGCGCGGTTTTACGGAGCATGCGCGGCGCGTCCTGAAGCAGGCCTACAAGGTGCTGTACCGTGAGAACCTGTCCCTGCAGGATGCGCTGGCCCGGCTCAGGACGATGTCCGCGGATTGCCCGGAAGTGGATGTACTGGTGCGCTTCCTGGAGAACCGGAAACGCGGCATCGTGAGGTAGCATGATGCTGCGCCGGCGCAATGCAGGTGTTCCGGCATGAGCCAGTCGCCCGCGCCACTGCGGATCGGCATCGTCGCCGGCGAGGCATCCGGTGACCAGATCGCCGCCGGCCTGATCGCCGCAGTCCGCGAGCAGCGCCCCGACGCCGTGTTCGAGGGCGTGGCCGGACCGCGCATGCAGGAGGCGGGCTGCAGTACCCTGTTCCCCATCGAGCGCCTGTCCGTCATGGGCCTGACCGAGGTGATCCGGCACCTGCCCGGCCTGCTGGCAATGCGGCGCACGTTGCGCCGGCACTTCATGGCGCGTCCGCCGCACCTGTTCATCGGTGTCGATGCGCCGGATTTCAACCTGGGCCTGGAGCGCGCGCTGAAGCAACGCGGTATACGTACCCTGCATTATGTCAGCCCGTCGGTGTGGGCGTGGCGCCGTTACCGGGTGCGCAAGGTTGCCGCCAGCGTGGACTGCATGCTGACGCTGCTGCCGTTCGAGGAACGCTTCTACCATGAGCACCAGGTGCCGGCGCACTTCGTGGGGCACCCGCTGGCGGACCGGCTTGCCGGTGACGGCGACCCGGTCCTGGCCCGGCAGCAGCTGGGCATTCCGCACGGCGGACCGCTGGTGGCGCTGTTGCCGGGCAGCCGGGTCAGCGAGGTGGAGCGGCTGGCACAACCGTTCCTGGAGGCCGCCGCGTGGTGCCGGGAGCGGCGCAGCGACCTGCACTTCGTGGTGCCGCTGGCCAGCGCGGATTGCCGCAGGGTATTCGAGGCGGCGCTGGGTGCCATGTCCCGCCCACCCCCCGTCACGTTGATCAGCGGCCAGGGCCAGGCGGCGATGGTCGCCGCCGATGCCGTATTGCTGGCCTCCGGGACGGCAACGCTGGAATGCCTCCTGTTGCGCCGGCCGATGGTGGTGGCCTACCGGCTCTCGCCGCTGACGTACCGGCTGGCACGCTGGCTGGTCAGGACGCCGTTTTTCTCGTTGCCCAACCTGCTGGCCGGCAAGCCGCTGGTACGGGAATTCCTCCAGCAGGAAGTGACCGCGGAGAACCTGGGTCGCGAATTGCTGGAACTGGTCGGTAACCCGCAGCATGCCGCTGCCCTGGAACGCGAATTTGCCGCAATCCACCACGAGCTGCGGCGCGATGCCAGTCACGGTGCCGCCCGGATCGTGCTGCAGCTGGCGGAGGGTGGTCATGGATGCTGAACTGATCCTGCCGTCCGGGCGCGTGGCCGGCGTGGACGAGGCCGGCCGCGGACCGCTGGCGGGACCGGTCATCGCCGCCGCGGTGATCCTGGATCCGGCACGTCCGCTGGCGGGGCTGCGCGATTCCAAGCAGCTGAGTGCAACACGGCGGGAAAGCCTGTACGACGCAATCATCGACAACGCACTGGCCTGGGCGGTGGGGCGCGCAGAGGCGGTGGAGATCGATCGCATCAACATCCTGCAGGCCACCCTGCTGGCGATGCGGCGCGCGGTCGAGGCCCTGCGGCCGGCCGCCGAACATGCGCTGATCGACGGCAACCGCTGCCCGCCGCTGGGGATCCCGGCGCAGGCCATCGTGCGGGGTGACAGCCGGGTGGCGGCGATCAGTGCGGCCTCGATCCTGGCCAAGGTGACACGCGATCGCGAGATGGTCGAGATGGACCGGCGCTATCCCGGTTACGGGCTGGCACAGCACAAGGGATATCCGAGCAAGGCACACCTCGCGGCACTGGAGGCGCTCGGGCTGACGCCGCAGCACCGCCGTTCCTACGCGCCGGTCAGGCGTATTGCCGAACGGTCCGGTGAGGACTGCTGAAGCCGCCCGGCAACGAATCCAGTGCGGCATCGTACCAGGTCACCTGGTTGCGGCCGTACTGCTTGCTGCGATACAGCGCCATGTCGGCCATGTCGAGCACCCTGTCGGGTTCGTCCACGGTGTCCGGGAAGCTGGCGATGCCGATGCTGGCGGTGGCGGATATCCGCAGGCCGGCGAAATTGAACGAGTTGCTGTTCACTGCCGAGCGGATGCGCTCGGCGCACTGGCCGGCCACCTCGCTGCTGGCGCCGTACATCAGGATGACGAATTCATCGCCACCGTAGCGAGCCACGACGTCGGTCTTGCGTACCGAGTCCTTCAGAGTGTCCGCAACTCTCCGGATCAGGTGGGTGCCGGCACTGTGGCCGTAGCGGTCGTTGATGCCCTTGAGTCCGTCGACATCAACCATGAGGACGATAAAGGGCTCGCGGGACCGTTTCGCCCGCGCCAGTTCCCGGTCGAACAGCTGGTTGAAGGCGCGCATGTTCAGCAGGCCGGTCAACTCGTCGGTCTGTGACAGATGGAGGATCTTGCGCCTGGCCGCGATGATGTCGGCGGCCAGTAGCGAGGTCACGTAGGCGACCAGCAGAAACGGAGAGAAGCGGGCCATCAGCGAGGTAAAGGTGGCCGGCACAAGGATATCGAGAGAATAATGACTGAAGCCCGTGTACACGTAACAGCACGCGATCAGCAGCACTTCGAGCAGGGTCATGACCCTGCCCAGGGTGATGGCGCAGGCGATGATGACCAGCAGGTAGAGGTTGAGCAGCGGACTCTCGGTGTAGCCGGTGTGCAACAGCACCAGCGTGATGAAGCCGGTCATCACCCAGGTTTCGATGGCCAGCCGGAGGCGCGTTTCGCGGTTCCGGAAACCGACGTACCGGAACAGCAGTATGAAGACGGCAAAACCGACCATGGTCAGGATGAGGCCATCGGTATCCTCCAGCGGCCCGGTCGGAATGAAGGCGTAAAGCAGCACCAGCACCAGCAACAGCCATTGCAGTTCTGCGATACTGCGTGAGAAGCCCTTGAGTTCCTCGGATTCGATGTATTCGTGCATCTGGTCTGCAACCGGTGTCTGGCTCATGATGCGGGGTGGCTATGGATAACGCACCTTTATCGTCCGCTCATCCGGAACCTGTATCCGGCAGTCCCGCCGTGCGGGCCTTGTCCACGCCGTGCATGCGGCTGTGTATGGTGTAATAAACAAAATAAAAACATATAGATAAGATACATTTATGATATTTTACAATAAGCCGCTTGCCCGGCTTGCAAGCGACGATTGAAAAACGGAAACTTTTTCCATGCCAGCCAGCTTTGTCCACCTGCGGGTCCACACCGAGTATTCCCTGGTCAACGGCACCGTGCGCATCAGGCCACTGGTCGGTCAGGTCGCGGCGGCCGGCATGCCGGCGGTCGCGGTGACCGACCAGTGCAACCTGTTCGCCATGGTCAAGTTCTATCGCGCCGCCATGGCACAGGGTGTGAAACCGCTGATCGGGGTCGACGTGTGGATCGCCGAACCGGGTGACAACGCGGTGCCTGCACGGCTGGTGTTGCTGTGCAAGTCGCGTACCGGCTACCTGAACCTGACCTGGCTGGTATCGCGCTCCTATACCGAGGGACAGCACCGCGGAGTACCGGTGATCGAGCCGGCCTGGCTGGAACAGCACAGCGAGGGCCTGATCGCCCTGTCCGGCGGCATGGCCGGCAACGTCGGGCGGGCCCTGCTGGCCGGCAAGCCGGAACAGGCCGGGCAGCTGCTCGACGAGTGGCTGCGGCTGTTTCCCGACAGCTTCTATCTCGAGCTGCAACGCACCGGACGCAGCGGTGAACAGGACTACCTGCACAAGGCGGTGCAACTGGCCGCAGCGCGGAACGTCCCGGTGGTCGCGACCAACGATGTGCACTTTCTCGGGGCGGGCGATTTCGTCGCACACGAGGCGCGGGTCTGTATCAACGAGGGCCGTACCCTGGACGATCCGCGACGTACCAGGGCGTTCAGTGACCAGCAGTACCTGCGCAGCCCGGAGGAGATGCAGGAACTGTTCCGCGACATCCCGGAGGCCCTGGAAAATACCGTCGAAATCGCACGCCGCTGCAACCTGGCACTGGAACTGGGCAGGAACTACCTGCCGGATTTCCCGCTTCCGGACGGTGTCGGCGTGGCCGATTATTTTCGCGTCCAGGCACAGGAAGGGCTGGAACGGCGCTATCCGCTGATCCTGGCCGCGCAGACCGGAGACGAGGCGACGGTGCGGCAACGCTATGCCGAGCGCCTGGAACTCGAGATCGACGTGATCCTCGAGATGGGTTTTCCGGGCTATTTCCTGATCGTGGCGGACTTCATCCGCTGGGCCAAGGCGCACGGCATACCGGTCGGGCCCGGGCGCGGTTCCGGCGCCGGTTCACTGGTCGCGTACGCACTGACCATCACCGACCTCGATCCGATCCGCTATGACCTGCTGTTCGAGCGCTTTCTCAATCCGGAACGCGTGTCCATGCCAGACTTCGACGTCGACTTCTGCATGGAAGGCCGCGACCGGGTGATCGACTACGTGGCCGAGCGCTACGGCCGGGACAAGGTTTCGCAGATCATCACCTACGGTTCGATG
>CAZMAK010000030.1:0-1599 GCA_964564245.1 uncultured Ectothiorhodospiraceae bacterium
GCCTGCAGGCCCATGTGCGAATCGCCCATGTCGCCCTCGATCTCGGCCTTGGGCGTCAGCGCGGCCACCGAGTCGATCACCACGATGTCGATGGAACCCGAACGCACCAGCATGTCGGTGATTTCCAGGGCCTGCTCGCCGGTATCCGGCTGCGACACCAGCAGCTCGTCGACATTGACGCCCAGTTTCTCGGCGTACAGCGGGTCCAGCGCGTGCTCGGCATCGATGAAGGCCGCGGTACCGCCCAGCTTCTGGGCTTCTGCAATGACCTGCAGCGTCAGGGTAGTCTTGCCGGAGGATTCCGGTCCGTAGATCTCGATCACGCGGCCACGCGGCAATCCGCCGATACCGAGCGCGATATCCAGACCGAGGGAGCCGGTGGAGATGGCGTCCGCCTCGCGTACCGCGCCGACATCGCCCATGCGCATGACGGCACCCTTGCCGAACTGTTTCTCGATCTGCCCCAGCGCGGCACTCAGGGCCTTGCGTTTATTGTCGTCCATTGCATTCCTCCGATATTGTTCGTGGCACACCTGTCCCTGGTACGCCGGGTGCGCGGATTATCCCACAGGTGGCGTCTGCCGCTCCAGCGTCCACGCACGAAGCGGAAAATACCGTACCCCGGTCGCGGCGGTCACCGACTCGACCAGCCAGAACGATCCGATGGACCAGTGCACCGGCCCGAACGGGCGCACCGGCAATGCCCGGGACACCTTGCGTGCGATGCTGATGTGCGCCTGGAAGGCGCGCGCGTCCGGCTCCAGGCCGCACTGCGTCAGTACCCGGTGCAAGGCGCCGGCCAGTTCGCGCAGGGCGGGCGGTATCCGGGACGGGCCCAGCCACTGGATGCGCGGGCGCGGGAAGTGTCCGACCGTGTCGATGCACAGTTCGAATCCCGGCAGGCGCAGGCGATCCGCCTGTGCCTCCAGGCAGGACTGCACGCTGGCCGGCACGGTCCCGGCGAAGGCCAGTGTGAGGTGCAGGTTGTGCGCCGGTATCCGGCGGATGCGTTTGCCGGTGATGGCCTGCGCGGCGCTGTCCAGTGCGGTGCGTACCGGGGCCTCCGGCCACAGCGCAAAGAACAGCCGCCGCACCGGTTCAGTCATGTGCCAGCAGTTCCAGCAACCCGTGCAGGGCATGCACGACCGATTGCCGCCGCACCGCGGCGCGGTCACCGGCCAGCTGCACGGTCTCGACCCGGCAGCGGCCAGCGGCCACGCACCAGGCAAAACACACCGTGCCGACCGGCTTGCCGGGTACCGCCCCGCCCGGCCCGGCGATGCCGCTGATCGCCAGCGCCACCTGCGCCCGGCTGTGCGCCAGCGCACCCTGTGCCATGGCCTGCACGACCGGCTCACTGACCGCGCCGTGTGCCGCCAGCGTCGCGGCGGGCACCCCGAGCATCTCCTCCTTGGCCGCGTTGCTGTAGGTGACAAAACCCCGTTCGAACCAGCCGGAGCTCCCGGCGGTGTCGGTCAGGCACTTGGCCACCCAACCCCCCGTACAGGATTCAGCGGTGACGATGAACATCCGCTTTTCCAGCAAGCGCTTACCGACGTTCTTTGATAGTTCGTTCAACTCTGTCATGCGCCGCTCCAG
>CAZMAK010000030.1:1699-23444 GCA_964564245.1 uncultured Ectothiorhodospiraceae bacterium
AGCGCTTACCGACGTTCTTTGATAGTTCGTTCAACTCTGTCATGCGCCGCTCCAGTTCCGGGTTCAGGACCAGGTAAGCCCTGATCTATTTAAGCATGACCGGCATTGCGAGGAGTACCTGCCACCCCGTCATTGCGAGGAACCTGTCCCGGGCCACCCAACCCCGTCATTGCGAGGAACCTGGCCCAGGCCCAACCAACCCCGTCATTGCGAGGAGTCCTGGCCCCAGGCCGCCCTCCCCGTCATTGCGAGGAACAATGTGACGAAGCAATCTCCCTACCCCCCGGCTTTCGTCCGGAGATTGCTTCGCTGCGCTCGCAATGACGGTCAGATTTTCTGTCTTTGCCCGGCACCCGGCCACAGCCCGAACCTGAGCCGTCATTGCGAGGAACAATGTGACGAAGCAATCTCCCTACCCCCGGCTCTCGTCCGGAGATTGCTTCGCTGCGCTCGCAATGACGGTCAGATTCACCGTCAGCGCGAAGATTCACCGTCAGCGCGAAATTAAAGATTTCAACTAATTAGCGGTTGTTGTTGACACGCGATAAATCAAGATGCACACCCTGTCCAGCCTGTCACACCTTGCGAAAAACCCCGTCACTCGCGGATTCCGCAAAAACTGACTGATCGGGTAAACTTGCCCGCCATGACCACAACCGCCCACACCCCGGTGATGCAGCAGTACCTCGGCATCAAGGCGGAGTTCCCCGACATCCTGCTGTTCTACCGCATGGGTGATTTCTACGAACTGTTCTTCTCGGACGCGCAACGCGCGGCCCGTCTGCTCGACATCACCCTGACCGCGCGTGGCAAGTCCAGCGGCGAGAGCATCCCCATGGCCGGTGTGCCGGTCCACGCGGTCGACCAGTACCTGGGCCGGCTGGTGCGCCAGGGGGAATCGGTCGCCATCTGCGAGCAGATCGGTGATCCGGCCACCAGCAAGGGTCCGGTGGAACGCAAGGTCGTGCGCATCATCACGCCCGGCACCCTCACCGAAGAGGCCCTGCTGAGCGAACGCCAGGACAACCTGCTGGTCGCCATCCACCAGTCCGGCGAGGTCTGGGGCATTGCCTCGCTGGACCTCGCCGCCGGCCGTTTCTGTGTGCAGGAAGTCACCGGCGAGGAGGCCATGCTGGGCGAACTGGCGCGCCTGCATCCTGCCGAGCTGATCATCAACGAGGCACTGACCCCGCCTGCGGCGCTGGGAACCGGCCACCAGCAGCGGCGCCAGCCACCGTGGCTGTTCGAGGCCGACAGTGCGCAGCGCCAGCTGAACGAGCAGTTCGGCACCCGGGACCTGAAGGGATTCGGCTGCGAGGGGATGCCGGTCGCCATCGGTGCCGCCGGCGGCCTGTTGCAGTACGTGAGGAACACCCAGCGCACGGCACTGCCCCACCTGCGCAGCCTGCGCGTGGAGTCCCGCCACGACAGCCTGGTGCTGGACGCCGCCACGCGCCGCAATCTGGAACTGGAACAGGCGCCCTCCGGGCAGCGTGAACACACCGTGGCCGGCGTACTCGACCAGTGCGTCACCGCCATGGGCGGACGCCTGTTGCGGCGCTGGCTCAACCGGCCCCTGCGCGATCACGCGCAGTTGCGCCAGCGCTATGCCAGCATCGCCCTGCTGCTCGACCGGCAACTGGATGACACCCTGCACGGGCTGTTGCGCCACTGTGTCGACATCGAGCGCATCCTGTCGCGTATCGCACTGCGCTCCGCGCGCCCGCGCGACCTGTCCGGTCTGCGCGACAGCCTGGCCCTGTTGCCGGAACTGCAGTCCCTGCTGGCCGGCTGCGACGACCCCCGTCTGCAACAGCTGGCGGCGCAAATCGGCACCCACGAGTCCACCTGCAACCTGCTGGTGCGCGCCATCCGGGAACAACCGCCGCTGCTGCTGCGCGACGGCGGCGTGCTGGCCGACGGCTACGACGGCACGCTGGACGAATTGCGCCGGCTCAGCGAACACGGCGACGAGTGCCTGCTGGCGATGGAGACGGCCGAACGCGAACGCAGCGGGATCGCCAACCTGAAGATCCGCTACAACCGGGTGCACGGCTATTACATCGAGGTCAGCCGCCTGCAGGCCGACCAGGTCCCCGACCATTACCAGCGTCGCCAGACCCTGAAGGGCGTGGAGCGCTACATCACGCCGGAGCTGAAGGCGCACGAGGACCGGGTGCTGAGCGCACACGAACGCGCACTGGCACTGGAAAAGTCACTGTACGAGGACCTGCTGGACCGGCTGACCGGGGTGCTCGAACCGCTGGCGCGCTGTGCCGAGGGCATCGCCGAACTCGACGTACTGGCCTGTTTCGCCGAGCGCAGCCGCACGCTCAACCTGAACTGCCCGCAACTGGACGACCGGCCCGGCATCCACATCGAGGCAGGGCGCCACCTGGTGGTCGAACAGATGCTCGACGACCCGTTCATCCCGAACGACACCCGGCTCGACGACAGCCGCCGCATGCAGATCATCACCGGTCCGAACATGGGCGGTAAATCCACCTACATGCGCCAGACCGCACTGATCGTGCTGCTGGCCCACATCGGCTGTTACGTCCCGGCCGCGCGTGCGACGCTGGGCCCGGTCGACCGGATCTTTACCCGCATCGGCGCCGCCGACGACCTGGCCGGCGGCCGTTCCACGTTCATGGTAGAAATGACCGAGACCGCCAACATCCTGCACAACGCCACGCGCCACAGCCTGGTGCTGATGGACGAGGTCGGCCGCGGCACCAGCACCTACGACGGCCTGGCGCTGGCCTGGGCCTGTGCCGTGGACCTCGCCACGCGCATACAGGCCTATACCCTGTTCGCGACCCATTATTTCGAGCTGACGCAGTTGCCGGAACTCCACCCCGGCATCGTCAACGTGCACCTCGACGCCACCGAACACGAAGACCGTATCGTGTTCCTGCACGCCTTGCGCGAGGGCGCGGCCGATCGCAGCTACGGCCTGCACGTGGCCGCCCTGGCCGGGGTACCGCAAACCGTCATCCGCCAGGCACGCGCACGCCTGCAGGAACTGGAGCAAACGTCCTCACAGACCGTACACACCACCACCCAGATGCCGCTGTTCCAGGTCGTGCAGGAGCACCCGGCCCTGACGGCCCTGCAGGAACTGGAGGTGGACAACCTGTCGCCGCGCGCTGCCCTGCAGGCCCTGTACGCACTGCAGGAACTGGCTGCGCAGGAATTGCACTCATAAATGATCCGGATTCCGGTTATACTCGCCCTGCGCTGACGGAGTGCGCCACCATAATCTTTCTTAACATAGAGTTACCGATTTCTTCTGAGAAACTGCCGGAATCTCCGGCCCGCGGAGTGAACCATGACTTTCGTCGTCACCGAAAACTGCATCAAGTGCAAATACACGGACTGTGTGGAGGTGTGTCCCGTCGACTGCTTCCACGAAGGGCCCAACTTCCTGGTCATCGACCCGGACGAGTGCATCGACTGCACGTTGTGTGAACCGGAATGTCCGATCGGTGCCATTTTCGACGAGGGCGACCTGCCGGCCGGGCAGGAACATTTCCTGGAACTGAACGCCGAGCTGGCGCGCAACTGGCCGGTCATCACCGAGATGAAGGCCGCCCCGGACGACGCGGAAGAGTGGAAGGACAAGCCGGACAAGCTGCAATACCTCGAGCGCTGATCCCCGCCGCCAGGGCACTGCCGCGGATGGACCCCAGCGCCCACGGCCGGCCACGCGGCACGTGCCGGCAACGCACCTGCCAATGGCCATGACCCGGCCGTCCCCCGTCACGGTACTGCCTGCCCGCGTCGACCTCCTGGACGCGGCCGCGCGCCTCATCCTGGCCACGGGCGGACCGCTGCCGGACCTGGAGCGTTGCGTGGTCCTGCTGCCGGAACTGCTGCATGCCAACGCGTTGCGCCGGCACTTGCTGGAGCACGCCGCCCGGCAGGGGTATCACGCCCTGCTCGGTCCCGTCATCACCACCCTGCCACTGTGGCTGGACGCGCAACCGCTGGCCGGTGTCACGGTCCCCGGACAGGCACGCCGGGAACTGCTGCTGGTGGAGGCCCTGCGCAGCCACCCGGGCGTGTTCGGCGCACAGGATCCGTGGCAGCTGGCCGCCAGCCTGGCTGCCCTGTTCGATGAACTTACCCTGCACCGCGTCGACATCCCCGCGGACCTGGACCGCTTCACGGCGCGGCTGCAGCAGGCCTACGGCATCCCCGACCGCCTGCCGGCGCCACTGGGCATGGAGGCGTCCATCGTGCATCGCCTCTGGCAGGCCTGGCACCGGCAGCTGCAGGACGAGGGACTGCTCGATCCCGGCAGGGCACAGGTGCAGCGACTGGCGCAAACCGGCACTGATCAGCACTTCTTCCTGGTCGGCCAGGATGACCTGTGCGAAACCGAACTGCAGTGGCTGCAGCAGCAGCTGCAGGCCGGACGCGCGCACGCGATTCTGCCGCCACTGATGCCGGACGCCAGCGGGGACGCCGGCCTGCGCATCGAGGCCCTGGGGCATGCGCCTGCAACCGATCCCGACGCCGATCCGCCGGGCGCATGCCTCGACCTGCTGTTCGATACCCGCCAGGGCACGCTGGCCGAACGGGCGGCACGCATGGCCGCGCGCTTCCCGCAGTCTCCCCTGCAGGCGGCCCTGTCCACCTTTGCCGCCGGCTCGGCGGAACAGGAGGCCCGCGCCATCGAGTTGCAGGTGCGTCGCTGGCTGTGCGACGGTCACCAGCCGATCGGGATCGTGACCGAGGACCGCCGCCTGGGCCGCCGCGTGCGTGCGTTGCTGGAACGCGCCGGCATCACGCTGCAGGATCCGGGTGGCTGGGCACTGTCGACCACCAGCGCCGCGGCCGCGCTCGAGCGCTGGCTGCAATGCGTGGAGGAAGACTTCGCCCACGAACCGCTGCTCGACGTGCTCAAATCGGCGTTTGTGTTCGCCGGCGAGGACCGTGACGCACTGGCCGAGTCGGTGTATCGCCTCGAGACCGACATCATCCGGCATGAAAACATTGCCTGCGGCCTGGCGCGCTACCGCCACCAGATCGGACGCCGCAAGCGCCACCTGCCGACGCACTGGAACCTGGCCACGGCACAACGCCTGGAGCAGTTGCTGAACCGGCTTGACCAGGCCGCCGACCCGCTGCGCCCCTGCCTGGACGGCACACATGCCCCCGTGGCCCTGCTCGACCACCTGCAGGAGAGCCTGCAGCAACTTGGCCTGTGGCGCGCCTTCGAGCAGGACCCGGCCGGGCAGCGGGTCCTGCAGGAATGGCGCGTGCTGCGCGAGGCCGCCCGTGGACTGACGCTCGACATGCAGTGGATCGAATTCCGCGGCTGGCTTGGCAGTGCACTGGAGCGGCACGATTTCCGGCCCGCCAGCGGTCCCGGCGTGGTGCAACTGCTGACCCTGCAGCAGGCACAGCTGGGCCGGTTCGCCGGGCTGGTGATCGGCGCCTGTGACAGCGAATACCTCCCGGTCACGGGCAGCAGCGGCCCGTTCTTCAATGACCGGGTACGCCGCGACCTGGGACTGCCCGGCTGGCCGCAGCAGTACCGCCTGCAGCTGAATCGCTGGCGCCGGCTGTTGCAGGCCGCACCCCGCGTGCTGCTGAGCTGGCACCGCGAACAGCACGGTGAACTGCGTACCCCCTCCGCCTGGCTGGCCTTGCTGGAGGCCTTTCAGCAGCTGGGCTGGCGGCAGGGGCTGCAGGATGAAACACTCGGACAATGGCTGGAACATCCCGGCACCCGGGTCAGCGGCGATCACCCGCTGCCACTACCCGCCCCGGAACGCCCGCCACGGGCGCAGCTACCGGCCGGGCACCTGCCGGCCCGCCTCAGCGTCAGTGCCCACGGCAACCTGATTGACTGCCCGTACCGTTTCTTCGCGGCCAGCGGGCTGGCGCTGAAGGCCCGCGAGGAGGTGCGCGAGGCGCTGGAAAAGGCCGAGTACGGCACGTTGGTACACCGTTGCCTGGAGATCTTCCACCTGGGGCGCCCCGGCTTCCCCGGTCCGTGTCCATCCCCCCTGCCCGAAGACCAGCGCGATGCGGCAATCGCACTACTGGAAAGTGTTTCTCGCCAGGTATTTAGCGCAGAACTCGAAGACAATTTCGAGCATCGGGCCTGGTTACGGCGCTGGTTGCAGCGGGTGCCGGACTATATTGCCTGGCAGCTGGCCCACCAGGCGGGTCGCCACTTCGCGGCCGGTGAGTACGACGCCGAGCGGACGCTGGCCGGCGGTTACCGGCTGGAAGGACGGCTCGACCGCCTCGACCAGGCACCGGACGGCGGCATCATCCTCGACTACAAGACCGGCCGTGCACCGAAGCAGCAGGAGGTCGACACCGGCGAGGCCGTGCAGCTGCCCTCCTATGCCCTGCTGAGCGAGGCGCTGCCGGCGCGAGTCGAATACCTGGAACTCGATGGCAAGGTGGCGACCGGCAGTGCACTGCAAGGTGCGGAACTGGCCACGCTGACCCGTGCCGTGCAGCAGCGGCTCGAAACCCTGCTGCAGGACATCGTCCACGGGGTGCCGCTGCCGGCCTGGGGCGACGCGGAGACCTGCCGGCACTGCGACTTCGACGGCCTGTGCCGCAAACCGGCGTGGACGGAGCCGGTGCGATGAGCGACAACGAAAGCCTGGCGGCCACCGACCCGGCACGCAACGCCAGCGTGCACGCCTCGGCCGGCACCGGCAAGACCTGGCTGCTGGTCACGCGCATCGTGCGGCTGTTGCTGGAGGGTGCGGCGCCGGACAGCATCCTTGCCATCACCTTCACACGCAAGGCGGCCGGCGAGATGCAGCAGCGCATCCTGGAACGCCTGCAGGCACTGCTGTGTGCCGATCCGCACGAACTCGATGCCAGTCTCCGGGAGGCCGGCATGACGCCGGACGCGGCGCTGCGCCGGCGTGCACAGACCCTGTACGAGCTGCTGCTGCAGCACCCCTGGCGACTGCGCAGCACGACCTTTCATGCCTTCTGCCAGGAGCTGCTGCAGCGTTTTCCGATCGAGGCCGGCGTCCCGCCGGGTTTCGAGATCTGCGCTACCACCGGGCTGCTGGAACAGGCCGCGCGTGATGCGCTGCTGGCCGCGACCGCACTCGACCCGGACGGCGCACTGGCCGGCGATCTCGCCACGCTGGTGAACGGCTGCGACGGCCTGTACAACACACAATCGGCCCTGCGCTCCTTCCTGTCCCAGCGCAGCGACTGGTGGGCCTGGACGCAGGGACAACGGGATCCGGTGGCGTTTGCCGGTGACGCACTGGCACAGTTCCTGGAGGTCGATCCACGACACGATCCGCTGGACGGCTTCCCCGGCGACAGCTTGCAACAGCAACTGGCGGAGTATTGCGGGCTGCTGCAGCAAAACCGGACTTCGACCAGCCTCAAGCAGGCCGGGATACTCGGCACGGCACTGGCCACGGCGGAGACCGGGGCCGAGCTGCTGGCACGGATTACACCGGTCTTCTTCACCACCGGCGGCAAGGTGCGGGTCATGAAATCCGCTGCGCAGCAGGCAAAACGCATGGGTGCCGCCAACGAGGCCAGGATGCTGGCACTGTTTGCACAGCTCGGCGAGGAACTGGGCCGGCGGCTCGATGCACAGGCCCGCCACCGCAACTGGCAGACCGTCTGTGCCTGGTATCGCGCCGGCCACGCGTTGCTGGGCCACTTCCAGCGCATCAAGCGGGAACGGCGCATGCTGGACTTCGCCGATCTCGAATGGAATGCCTGCGCCCTGCTCAACCACAGCGAGCAGGCCGGCTGGGTCCAGTACAAGCTGGATGCACGCATCGATCACCTGCTGGTCGATGAATTCCAGGACACCAACCCGACCCAGTGGACCCTGCTGCAACCCCTGTTGCAGGAACTGGCCGCCGGCGACCCGGAACGACGGCGTTCGGTGTTCCTGGTCGGTGACCACAAGCAGTCCATCTACAGTTTCCGGCGCGCCAACCCGGCCCTGTTCGACGCCGCCTCCGGCTGGCTGGAACACTGGATGCAGGCCGGACGCTATACGCTGGACCGTTCGCGCCGTTCGGCCAGTGCCATCATGGACTGCGTGAACACCGTGTTCGGACAACCGCCGCTGCAGGACCTGCTGGACGGGTTCAGGCCGCACGATACGTACCTGAAGGAGCTGTACGGCCACGTCGAGTTGCTGCCGCTGCAGACCGCCGACGATACGGCGCCGGTACCCGACCCAGGGGGCAGGCTGCGCAATCCGCTGCAGGAACCGCGCGCGGAGCTGGAAGACAGCCAGTATGCACGCGAGGCGCAACTGCTGGCGGAACGCATCGGGGCGCTGGTCGCGGATGGCACGTGTGTTACCCGCGGTGAAGAAACCCGCGCGCTGCAGTATGGCGACATCTTCATCCTGCTGCGCCAGCGCACCCACGCCGCGGCCTACGAAAATGCCCTGCGCGCGGCCGGCATCCCGTTCCTGACGGCCAGCAAGGGACTGTTGCTGGAACACCTCGAGGTGCGTGACCTGGTCGCGCTGCTGAACCTGCTGATCTCGCCGTTCGACAACCTGGCACTGGCACAGGTGCTGCGCGCACCCCTGTTCGGGCTGTCCAGCGAGCAGTTGCTGCCACTGGCCGGAACGCGCGACGGCCGCTACTGGTACCAGCGCCTGGAACAGCTGGCGGACGCGCAACCGGAACCCTACCGCGCCATCCATGCCCTGCTGGAGCGCTGGCGCGCACTGGCCGGACAGGTACCGGTGCATGACCTGCTGGATCGCATCTTTCACGAGGGTGAGGTCCTGCACCGCTACGAGGCCGCGTTCCCCCCGGCGCTGCTGCCGCGGGTACGCGCCAGCCTGACGCGCTTCATCGAGCTGGCACTGGAGATCGACCACGGCCGCTACCCGAGCCTGCCGCGTTTTCTCGACCAGCTGCAGCGCCTGCGCGAATCCGACCAGGACCAGCCCGACGAAGGCACCCCGGACGACAGTGGTGGCGACCGGGTACGGCTGATGACGATTCACGCGGCGAAGGGACTGGAGGCACCGGTGGTGTTTCTTGCCGACACTGCCGGCAAACCCCGTGAACGCAACGCCCATGCCGCCCTGCTGTCCTGGCCCGGCGAGCGGGACCGGCCGGAACAGCTGTTGCTGGCCGGTAGTCGCGACTCACGCGACTCGGCCACGCAGGCGTTACTGACACGCCAGCAACAGGCCTACCGGCGCGAGGATGCCAACCTGTTGTACGTGGCCCTGACCCGGGCGCGCCAGTACCTGTTCATCTCCGGCAGCAGCAGCCGGGGCAGCAGCGCCGACACCTGGTACGGGATGATTGCCGCAGCCGTGCAGGACTGGCCACGCAACGCGGCGGGAAATCCCTGCCATCGCAGCGAGCACCCCGCCCGGGCCACCGCGCCGGCAACCCCGGCGCCGCCCGTACCGGCACCGGACCCGCGGCTGTCACGGCCGCTCGCCATCCCCCTGCGGCAGCCGGTCATTGCACCGAGCCGGATGGATGATACGGCGCACCTGGACGGCCAGGCGGACGGCCGCGAACGCGGTATCGCCATCCATACCCTGCTCGACCACCTCAGCCGTACGGGGGTCACCGCTACCGGCGAGAGGGCCGGCGCACTCGCCGCCCTGCTGGGACGCGCACCGGACGATGCGGACTTTGCCCGCTGGTGGGAACAGGCGCTGCAGATCCGCCGGCATCCCGCCAATGCCGACCTGTTTGACGCGGACCGCTTCGACCGGGCCTGCAACGAAGTGCCCGTGCAATACCTGGAGGGTGACGGTATGGTAACGGGTGTGATCGACCGGCTGATCCTGCAGGGCGAGCGTGTGACACTGGTCGACTACAAGACACATGCGGCGGCCACGCCCGAGACCGTGGCCCGGCTCGCCGAATCCTGTCGCGCGCAAATGCACTATTACCGGCAGGCCGCACAGCGGCTCTGGCCGGCACATCACATCCGTTGCTGCCTGTTGTTCACGGCCTGTAACGAGCGCGTCTGGCTGGATGCGGCACAATAGCGGGCTGCCGCCCTGGATCTATGAAAATGGCTTTAAAATATGAATGAGTTGCAACCTGTTACTGAGGTAACACAGGAATCTTTTCCGGCCGCCGTGCTGCAGGTCTCGCAGCAGGTACCCGTGCTGGTGGATTACTGGGCCGACTGGTGCGGCCCCTGCCAGATGCAGATGCCACTGCTGCACAAGCTGGTCGAGGAATATGGCGGCAAGTTCGTAATCGCGAAGGTCAATACCGACGAGCAACGCCAGCTCGCAGTGGCGCACAACATCCGCAGCCTGCCAACCATGCGGCTGTACAAACACGGGGAGATCGTCGAGGAAATCGCCGGCGCCCAGACCGAGTCGACCCTGCGCATCCTGCTTGACCGGCACATCGAACGTGAATCCGACCGGGTTCGCGAAGAGGCGCGCCGGCTGTTCGACCGCGCAAATCCCGGACCGGCCCTGTCGCTGCTGGCGGAAAGTCACGCCCGCGAGCCCGACAATCACCGGTTGACGCTGGACTATGCCGGGCTGTGCGTGCGGGCCGGTGAACTCGACCGGGCGGAGGCCTTGCTGGATGCCCTGCCCCACGATGTCCGCAATGAAACCGATGCGCTGGGCGTGCGTGCCATCCTGGATTTCAGTCGCGCAGCGGGCAGCAATCCGGACCTCGGCGCCCTGCAGGCCGCTGTTGAGCGCGACCCGTCCGACAGTGCCGGCCGCTATCGTCTGGGGGCCGCCCTGCTGCTGGCCGGAGAGACACAGCCCGCACTGGACCAGTTTCTCTACCTGCTGCAACACGACCGCGGGTTCAACGAGGATGCCGGCCGCAAGGCCCTGCTGGCCACCTTCGACCTGCTGGGCAAGGACAATGAACTGGCGGCCAGCTACCGGCGCCGGATGGCCGCCGCCCTGTACTGAGCCGCGACGCCGGGAACGGTGCCTCCCGGCGGTGAGAGGACTACATCGACTTCAGCCGGTCGAGTTCGGCGGCCAGCCTGGCCGGCGGGATGTAGCCCGGTAACAACGTGCCGTCCTCCAGGAATATGGCCGGCGTGCCATTCACGCCCAGTTGCTCGCCCAGTTCCATCTCCGTGCGTACCGGGTTGTCACACTTGCCGGGCGGCAGGGTTTCGCCGGCCTTGGCACGGGTCAGTGCATCCTTGCGATCCTTGCTGCACCAGACCGCCTCGGCCTTGAAGAAGGAAGGCGTGTTCACGCCGCTACGCGGGAACGACAGGTAATGCACACTGATCCCGCGGGCGTTGTAATCCTTGATCTGCTTGTGCAGCTTGCGGCAGTAACCACAATCGATATCCGTGAATACCGTGATCACGTGGCGCTCCTTGCTGGCCGGGAAGATGATCTCGTCCTTCTGGTCCACCTTGCTGAGCATGCCAAGACGGATACCCTTGAGCCGCTCTTCGCTGAGGTCGACACGCCGGTCCAGGTCGATCAGGCTGCCGCCCTGGATGATGTATTTGCCGTCATTGGAAGCGTAGTACAGCTCCGTTCCCATGATCACCTCGGAGAGCCCCTTGATGGGCGAGGGGTTGATTGAGTCGATCGTGGCATGTGGCAGGATCTTGCTGATGGCGGCACGAATCACGCTATCGGCTGGCTTGTCAGCCGCCAGGACGATGCCCAGGTACAGGCCGGGAACCAGTAGCAATACTGCGGCCAGGCGTTTCTTCAACATGTTGTGAGTCCTGTGCTGGAAGTTCGAATTGGACCGCGTGCCGGCCGGCAAGTTTCCGCCTGACAGCCCGGGCACCGGTTCAACCACGTGGATGGTGTTGTGCGTGGAGGTCCTTCAACCGCTCACGTGCAACATGAGTATATATCTGGGTGGTCGACAGGTCACTATGGCCCAGCAGCATCTGCACGACGCGTAAATCCGCACCATGATTGAGTAAATGGGTGGCAAAGGCATGGCGCAGCGTATGCGGCGAGAGGTGTTTGCGGATCCCGGTCTGGCGAGCATACTGGCGCAGCCGGTGCCAGAAGGTCTGGCGCGTCATGCCCCGACCCTGGCGCGATACGAACAGCTCGCGTACCGCGTAGCCCTGGCACAGCGGTGGACGGCTTTCCTCGAGATAGCGCTGCAACCACTCGGCCGCGTCCTCACCGAGCGGCACCAGCCGTTCCTTGTTGCCCTTGCCGGTCAGCCGCACCACCCCCTGTGTCAGGTTGACCTGCTCCGGCAACAGCCCGACCAGCTCCGATACGCGCAGGCCGCAGGCGTACAGCAACTCCAGCATGGCCCGGTCACGCAGGCCAAGCACCGTGCCGGTGTCCGGTGCCTCCAGCAGGTCCTCGACCTCCTGCTCACCCAGTGAATCCGGGAGCGGCCGGCCGATGCGTGGCGCGTCGATTCGTACACTCGGATCCTCGCGGAGGCGACCCTCGCGCACCAGATGGCGGTAGAAGCGCCGCAGCGAGGACAACAGCCGCGCCGTGCTGCGCGGGCGTGCGCCACCGATGACGCGTGCCGACAGGTAATCCAGCAGGTCGGTGCGCCGTGCGCTCACCAGTGTCCGCTGCTGTTGCAGCAACCAGGTCGCCAGCCCGAGCAGATCGAGGCGGTACGCCTCCAGGGTATTGCGGCTGAGACCGCGCTCCATCCACAGGGCGTCGGTAAACCGCTCGATCTCCGTGCGTTCCGCCTGCAGTGCCTGCGCCATGGCCTCCGTATCCGGCCCGGTCCGGTTCGCCCCGGCCGCCATCACGCGTGCGCCGCCCGGGCTCGCCCGTTGCACAAACGGGGCATCCTGATCTTTCGCCTCATACCGGCGACGCTAGCATACGTGTGGCGAGGCTACCACTGCCGGTAGGGATGCAACTGCAGGTTGGCGTTGTAGTAACGCGGATCGTACGTCACCTCTTCGCCTGCCCAGTCGGGCAGATCGACCACCTGGCCGGTGTCCTGCAATTCGATCTCGGCCAGCACCAGACCGGCGTTTTCAGCGCCGAACTCGTCGATCTCCCACACCCGTCCGGCATGCTCGACGACATAGCGGGTCTTTTCGATCAGCGGTTGCAGGCACAGTGCCAGCAGTGCATCGGCGTCGGCGCGTGGTATCCGGTACTCGAATTCCGGCCGCGTCATCCCGACCGTCTCGCCCTTGATGGTGAGCCAGGCGTCCCTGGCACTGGTCCGGATGCGCACGCTGCGCGCCTGCGCATTGCAGAGGTAGCCCTGGCGATAGGGAATGCCCGGGTCCGTCGATCGCCAGGCATCACCGGTCACCAGGAACTTGCGCTCGATCTCCAGGCCCATGCGCTATTTTTCCGCAACCACGTAACAGACCCAGCCGGGATCGGCATTGCCGGTCCCGGTCGGCAGGTAGCGCCCGGTCCCTTCCCCGCTCTCTTCATCCACCTCCTCCCAGTACACGCGCGCCCGGGCAAACCCGGCCTCGATCAGCACTTCCTGCAGCTCCGGCAGCGTCCACAGCCGCCAGTCGTAGGTAAACGCCTGCTTGATCCTCGAACCGTCCGGAAAACGGAAATGGATATGGCACAGGATCTCGCCACTGATCGGGTTGTAGCGGGCATGTTCCCAGATGTAGTGAAATCCCTTGTGCCGGGTGACCTCGCGAATCTCCCTGCAGGCCTTGTAACCGCCGAAGGCATCGAGAAAGAACACCCCGTCGTCCGCCAGCGAAGCATGCACGCTGGTGAAATACTCGCGCAGGCGGTCACGTGTCCTGAACACCTGGTAACTGAAGTTCATGGCCAGTACCACGTCCATCGGCTCGTCCGTCGGCCTGGCGGTCACGTCTTCCTGCACCAGCCGTACCCGCTCACGCCGCTCCGGCTTCAGCGCCGCCAGGTTATGCTCCCGGGCCCAGTCCAGCACATCCGGGTCGAGGTCGACGCCGATGGCCTGATTGTCCCGGTTGCGTTTCACCCACTGGCAGCAGACTGCAGCCGTTCCGCAGAAATCCTCCCGTAACAGGCGCGCCGGCCGGTCACGCAGGCTGCGAAAGGTCCGGCGGACAAAGCGGCATTCTTCCTTCGGATTCTGTACCGATGCTTCGTACAGGCGGTGGCGATCGGCCTGTGCCGCCATGGACTTGCGTTTTCTTGCGGGTTTTCCCGACATCTGGCTGTTCTCTCCGGGTGGCCTGTGACTACCGGCATTGTAGCCGTGCATGCCGCCTGCTGCGACCATGGCAGTGCAGCTGTGGAGAATCCCGATTACATTCGTCATTCGCCACCGTGCACGTTCAGCCGGCCGGGGACCGGGAAACCCGTGTGCTGGCCGTGTTTCCGGCCGGTGCTGCGATGGGAAGCTAAAGGCCCTTGCTATATAGTCGATGCATGGACATGCATCCGTGGCGTCGCAAAAATGGAATATATTCAGCCTGACCGGGAAACCGTTGCCGAGGGTACCGCACGCATCGCCGCTGAGCTGATTGCCAGGATCGGGACCTGGCTGGCGGACGATCGCGTACTCGACGACGGCGAGATCCACGAAATCCGCAAGGCCTGCAAACGCCTGAGAGCGTTGCTGCGCCTCATACGCCCGGCACTTACCGAACACGAATTCCGGGAAACCGACCGCAAGGTGCGCAAGCTGGCCTCGCGGCTCGGCCAGGCGCGCGACCAGGCCGTCATGCTGGCCACGATCGGACAGCTTTCCGGATACTACGCGCCGATGCTGGCAGCGGACGCCTTTACCCCGTTACGGGAGTGGGTGGCACAGCAGGCCGGCACGGACGCCACCCGGGTAGCGATGACACATCACACCGGGGCGCTGCGGCTGCCACTGGAGGAGCTGCGCCTGGCGCTGGCCGCGATCGATCTGCATGCAATCCGGACCGGCACTCTTATGACCGGCCTGGTCAACGAGTACCGGCTCGGCCGCCGCGCACTGGCCGAGGTCGGGCAGCAACCCGATGCCGAACCGGTGCATGCACTGCGACGTTTTACCAAGTACCTGTTCTACCAGCTGACCCTGGTCGAGGCGTGGGACAGCAGCGCGATTGCACCGCTGATCGATCTCAGCCATCGCGTGGAGGAAGCGCTTGGCGAAGTGCATGACCTGTCCGTGCTCACCAATGCGCTCCATGGCGCAGCGCCACTGCGACGTGATGCGTTACGCCGGGAGGTGCTGGGCAGCCTGCTGGAAACCCGCTGGATCAGGCTGCTGTCCGGGGTCCTGAAACAGGCGGACGACCTGTACGAAAAGAAGCCGGGCAAGTTCCATGACTGGCTGAAAGTACGGTTCGGCCAGGAATAACGCCGCATCCACCACGGTCCGGTCCTGCACGCCGATTGACTCCGCAATTCGCGCCTGCGCATACTCGCCGCCATGACCACGGCGAGTGACAGTCCCGCGCAACTGCCTGCAATGAGCGAATTGCTGGACGTGGTGCGCGCCATGGTCGGCGAAGTGCATCCGCACTGGAAGAACCTGCACTTTTCACCCGGCACCCTGCTGGAGCAGGAACTCGGCCTGGACAGCATGGCCCGCGCCGAACTGCATGGACGGATCGAGCAGGCCTTTCACGTCACGCTGGCGGAAGGGGCCGCCGTCTGTGCGGGCACACCGCACGATCTGATGCGTGCCATACAGGCCGCGCTCACGGGCAACGGCTACCGTCCCTGCCCGGAGGACAGCGGTGCCAGCGAAGCCGCCGAACTGCTGATGGGCTCGTTCGAAAATCCGCACGCCGGCGACAACCGCGCCCGTCGCGGTCCCGGCGACTGGCTCTACGCATTGTACTGCTGGCCGCTGTTTGCAGTACTCGCGCTGCTTACCTGGACCTTCCTGATGCTCACGCCGGGGGAACACCTGCGCAGGACGCTGGCCCGGTTCGGCGCACGCACCCTGTTCCTGCTGACGTTCACCCCGTTCCGGGTGACCGGGCGGGAACACCTGGACCGGCACGGCGCGCAGATCATCGTCGCCAACCATGCCAGTTACATCGACGGTTTCATCCTGACCGCCGCACTGGACGTCCCGATTCATTTCATCGTCAAGGGCGAGCTGGCGGCCATTGCGCCGATACGCGTGATGCTGCAGCGTTTCGGCGTGGAATTCGTCGACCGGTTCAACGCCAACAAGGGCACCAGTGACGTCAACCGCATCGCAGACAAGTCACGCAACGGCCAGTCCATCGTCTTCTTCCCGGAGGGTACCTTTACCACCTTTCCCGGTTTGCAGCCGTTTCGCATGGGCGCCTTCGTGACCGCCGTACGCGCCGATACACCGGTCGTGCCGATCGGTATTCGTGGTGCGCGCCACATCGTTCGCGGCAGCAACTGGTTTCCGCACCGTGGCCGGATCGAGGTGACCATCTGCGCACCCATCCGGCCACACGGCGAAGGCTGGGAGGTTGCCCTCGGGCTGCGCGATGCCGCCCGGCAGGAGGTCGCCGCGCATTGTGGTGAAGTGGATCTGGTGGAGGAATAAACGGCGGTCACTGCGGTTACTGCCGGCGCACGCGATGGCTGTGCAATGACAGCGCGAATGGAAGTCAACAGCAGCCTGCGGCACATCCCCGGATTAAATTTTTTCACCATGCCGGAACCGGAAACCACCGGACCGGTCCTATCTCACGCTCCCGCAACGAGGCTGGCCAGTACGGGCCGCGGGGCCAACGAACGGGCATCCGTTCATGCACAGCTTTGTATCAGTATTGTATCCACCTGGAGACTTATATGAAGAAGATACTTACCGTAATTGCTGTATCCGCACTGGTCTGTTCCGGCATTGCCGGCGCGGCCGATTCCGGCGCAGCGACACAACGCAGCAGTACCATAAACACCGTCAAGCAGGCGAAGCGGAACTACAAGGCGGAATTCACCCGCCTGGACACCAACAAGGACGGCTATCTCGAGAAGTCGGAGGTGGTCTCCGAACCCATGCTGGAGAAGCACTTCAACAAGATTGCCACCAACGGGCGGCTGAGTGAAGGCAGGTATACCGCCTGGAAGGCAAGGCACCAGGGCAAGCATACCGCCAGTAAGTAAGCAACCCGCAAAACGAAGTCCGGATTGCGGCTCCGGCGGGCCATACCCCGTGTATGGCCCGCCGCGTCCCGTGCCCGGCCGTCTCCTGGTGGCCGGACCGCGCGGATTCTCCTGCGCGGCTACTTTCAGCGCACTTGCGCAACCCGTGTCGCCCTCGGTATGGTGGGCTCCCGCGTGACTGCACCGGAAAACACCAGCCATGGACAAGCAATCCCGACCGTACCTCCTGCTGCTCAGCATTCACGGCCTGATCCGCGCCAGGGATCCCGAACTCGGGCGCGATGCGGATACCGGAGGCCAGATCAAGTACGTGGTCGATCTCGCCCGCGCACTGGCGGAGCGCGAGGATGTCGGCCAGGTCGACCTGGTCACACGCCGCATCACGGACCCCGCAGTCAGCGAGGATTACGCCCGCCCGATCGAGGACATCTCCGGCAAGGCACGCATCATCCGCATCGACGCGGGACCGGATGAATATCTCCCCAAGGAACAGTTGTGGGATTACCTGGACAGCTTCATGGACAACCTGGTCCACTGGCTGAACGGTCAGCCACACAAGCCCGACCTGGTGCACAGCCATTACGCCGATGCCGGTTATGTCGGCACCCGCCTGGCCGGCCTGCTGGGCGTGCCACTCATCCATACCGGCCATTCGCTGGGGCGTGACAAGCGCAAGCGCCTGCTGGCGCGCGGACTCTCCAGTGATGCCATTGAAAGGACCTACAACATCAGCCGCCGTATCGATGCCGAGGAAGAGGTGCTGGCCAATGCCGATGTCGTCATCACCAGCACCCACAACGAAATCGAGGAACAGTACGGGTTATACAACTATTACGACCCGGCGCGCATGCATGTGATCCCGCCGGGTACCGACCTGGAACAGTTTCATCCACCGCTGGACAATACGGCTACCGCCTTCGCGGAGCGCCTGGAACGCTTCCTCAGGCAACCGGACAAGCCACTGATCCTGGCGCTGTCGCGTCCCGATGAACGCAAGAACATCCTGTCTCTCATCGAGGCCTACGGAGAATCACCGGCACTGCAACAGGCGGCGAACCTGCTGATCGTCGCGGGTAACCGCGACGACATCCGTGACATGGATACCGGTGCACGCTCCGTGCTGACCAATATCCTGCTGCTGGTCGATACCTACAACCTGTATGGCCGGGTAGCCATCCCCAAGAGTCACCGCGCCGATGAGGTGCCCGACATTTACCGGCTGGCGACCTCCTCCGGCGGCGTATTCATCAATCCGGCCCTGACCGAGCCCTTCGGCCTGACCCTGCTGGAGGCCGCCGCCAGCGGCCTGCCGGTGGTGGCGACCGAGAATGGCGGACCGGTCGATATCATCGCCAACTGCGGCAATGGCATCCTGGTCGATCCGCTCGACCGCGACGCCATCAGCCAGGCGCTGCTCACGCTGCTGCGTGACCGCAGCGCCTGGCAGGTGGCCGCCCAGAATGGCATCAAGGGGGTACGCAAGCACTATTCATGGCGGGCACATGCCGAGAAATACATGGAGCAGGTCGCCGGCCTGCGCGGCAAGAGCCGCCCGGTCGAGTGGGCACGTGTGCCGCCGGGTACGCTGCGCTACCGGGACCGCGCCCTGTTCACCGATCTCGACCAGAACCTGGTCGGCGACCCCTCCGCACTGCTGCGCTTCTCCGAGGTGATGCGCGAAAACCGCAAGTGCGTGACCTTCGGCATCGCCACCGGCAGGCGCATCGATTCCGCCCTGGCGATCATCAAGAAATACCGCATACCGGCACCGGACGTACTGATCAGCAGCCTTGGCACCCGCGTTCACTACGGCCAGTCCCTGACCGAGGACAACTACTGGACCGATCACATCGATCACCACTGGAACCCGCTCCGGGTGCGGCGTGTGATCGAGAACCTGCCCGGGATCGGGCAGCAGCCCAAGCAGGACCAGAGCCGCTTCAAGCTGTCGTATTACTACGATGCACACGAAGCACCCAGCTACGACGAGATTGTCACGCTGATCCGCCAGAACGACCTGACCGCGAACGTGTTCATCTCGTTCGGGCAGTTCCTCGACATCATCCCGTCGCGCGCCTCCAAGGGACAGGCACTGCGCTACGTGGCGCAACGGCTCGACATTCCGCTCGGACACATCCTCGTCGCCGGCGGATCGGGGGCGGACGAGGACATGATGCGCGGCAATACACTGGCCGTCGTGGTGGGCAACCGCCACCACGAGGAACTCTCCGGCCTGACCGACCAGGAAAGCATCTATTTTGCGGACCAGCCGTATGCCACCGGGATCCTGGAGGCCATCGACCACTATGACTTCTTCAACAATTGTGAAATACCGGCGGCATGATGAGCGGGCGCCTGCTGGTTTGTACCGATCTCGACCGCACCCTGTTGCCGAACGGGCCGCAATCCGAATCGCCGGATGCGCGCGAGCGCTTTGCCCGGCTGGTGGAAGAGCCCTGGATCACGCTGGCCTATGTGAGTGGCCGTCACCGCGCACTGGTGGAACAGGCCATGTTCAACTATCGCCTGCCGGTGCCCGATTTCGTGGTCGGCGACGTGGGCACGACGATCTACCAGGTCGGTGCCGCACAGTCCTGGACTCCCCTGGCCGGCCAGGAACAGGACTTTGCCAGCGACTGGGCCGGCAAGTCACATGCCGACCTGAAGGCGCTGCTGCAGGACCTGTCCGACCTGCGCCCGCAGGAACCCGGCAAGCAGAACCGTTACAAGCTGAGCTATTACGTTCCGTTACCGGCCGACCGTGATGCACTGTCCGCCGTCATCCGCCATCGTTTCGGGGTGGCGGGCATACGCGCCACGCTGATCTGGAGTACCGACGATCCAATGGGCATCGGCCTGCTGGACATCCTGCCGGAACGCGCCAGCAAGCTGCATGCCGTGGAGGCACTCATGCACATGAACGGTTTCGATTGCGGCAACACCGTGTTCTGCGGCGACAGCGGCAACGATATCGAGGTGCTGGCCAGCGCGATCCCGGCGGTGCTGGTGGCCAATGCCCATGCCGACGTCCGGCAGCTGGCCAGGCGGCTGGCCGATGAATCGGGCCACGGCGGGCAGCTCTATGTCGCACAGGGGGGATTCTCGGGTATGAACGGCAATTACAGTGCCGGTATACTGGAGGGCATCGCCCATTTCCACCCGGAAATCACCGCGCGCGTACTGAAATCAGGATAACGAAACACCGGCATGAAACCGACCCGTATCTGCATCTTTGGCGAAGTGCTGTTCGACCATTTTCCCGACGGTAACCGGGTGCTCGGCGGTGCGCCGTTCAACGTCGCCTGGCACCTGCAGGCCTTCGGTCTTGCACCCCGTTTCATCAGCAGGGTCGGCGCCGATGCCGAAGGCGAGAGCGTGTTGCAGGCCATGCGCGACTGGGGCATGAACACGCAGGACATCCAGATCGACCCCCGGCGACCCACCGGCCGGGTCAGTGTCACGATGGTCGACCAGGAACCGGCCTATGACATCGTTGCCGATTGTGCGTATGACGCCATCGCGGTGCCACAGGAGGCGATCGCCCCGAATGCCCTGCTCTATCACGGCTCACTCGCACTGCGCTCCGCGGAGTCCCGCGCGACCTTCGATACCCTGGCCCGGCCGGCACAGGATACCGGCACCATTTTCCTCGATGTCAACCTGCGCTCGCCCTGGTGGGACAGGGACAGCGTACTGGAACGGGTGAGGACGGCACACTGGGTCAAGCTCAACCAGGACGAACTGGACCGGCTCGGCCCGGAATCGCATGGCAGCCTGTCACAGGCCGCCGCCTTCCTGGACGGGAACGATCTGAGAGGCCTGATCCTGACACAGGGCGCGGACGGCGCCAGGGCCGTCACGGACGATGGTGAAAGTTTCCTGGTTCGACCCGGCCATATCGCCAGCGTGGTGGATACCGTAGGCGCGGGTGACGCGTTCACGGCAGTGACCCTGCTCGGTCTCGGTTCCGGCTGGCCACTGCCGCTGATACTGGAAAGGGCACAGGTATTCGCCTCGCGGATTGTAGGCCGGCGCGGCGCAACCGTGCAGGACCGATCCTTCTACGAGCCCCTGATCACGGACTGGCATCTGACCACAACCAGGAACGGCTGACCCATGTACGAACAGGTTTCACATTCACTGCTGAACCGCCTGCTGGACAGGCTCGACCCGGAGATCCGCACGCACGAGCTGCGCCACTTCTACCTGCGTCTCGGTGCCAACTTCTACGCCATCTATTCGCTGTTTCACCGCCTGTACGGGACACGGGACGATTTCGAGGCGCAGATGCTGCGCCTGGTCGAGATCCTGGCCTGGCACGACATCATGCGCCCGCCGGAACTGCGCGAGCTGGACCAGAAGCGCGAGGACAATCACAACTGGTTCCTGGACCAGCGCTGGACGGGTATGGCGCTGTACTGCGACGGCTTTGCCGGTAATCTCGAAGGCCTGGAACAGCGCCTCCCCTACCTGCAGGATCTGGGTATCAATCTGCTGCATATCATGCCCATGCTCAAGTGCCCGCGTGGCGCGAGTGACGGCGGCTATGCCGTCAGTGATTTTCGCGCCCTGGACGAGCGCGCCGGCACCCTGGATGACCTGCGTTCGGTCGCCGCTGCACTGCGCAAGCGCGACATGCTGCTGGTGCTCGACGTCGTGGTCAACCACACCTCGAACGAACACGAATGGGCCACGCGTGCCCGTGCCGGCGAGCAGCAGTTCCAGGACTATTACTACTGTTTCGACAACCGTGATGTCCCGGACATGTTCGAGGAG
>CAZMAK010000031.1:0-22974 GCA_964564245.1 uncultured Ectothiorhodospiraceae bacterium
GCTGCCGGGTGAACTCGAATACGCACCGTCCGGTGCAGACAACGTGTATTACCAGTTCTGTGCGCACTGACCGACCGACGGGGGTATGCCGTGCCGGCGGAGGTCGCGGCAGCCACGATACCAGGGAGGAGCCGGGCTTGAGATGCATTGCAATACACGCTACTGCGAGGACACGTCGCAGCCGGTTGTACGCCGTGTTGCTGTTGCTTTGCAGCAGTGTGCTGGCGAGTACGGCACGGGCGGATCTCGATTGCAGCAGTTTATTGCGCGAGACCGCGCGCGACTGGGGCCAGGCCGACGGGGACTACAGCGGTATCGTGGAACGCTATACGCCGCGCAACCCCGACGTCTTTACCGGTCTCGGCACCGAGGTGCAGATGTACCTGCCGGGCTACTGGCGGGAATCCCCACACCCGGAAGCACCGGCCGATGCCCCCGAACTCATTGTCGAGGCGATCCGCAATACCATGCAGTTGCTGCGGCCGTACCATGCACCGCCGCGCATCTGTGCCGTGTTGTCGCCCGCTGTGGCGGGGCAGTCCGGCGATGACTGGGATTTCGATACCCTCGCGGATACCCGGGCGCCTGGCGTTTGCCGGGTCAAGGTCTACATGACCGGCATCCTGCCGCAAGGTGATGCGGGGGGCCGGCGCAGTGGCAGGCTGGCAGCGCGTGAATTACAGGCAACGGTGGCACACGAGGTCTATCACTGCTACCAGGAAACCTATTTTCATGACCAGGCGACCGGCCGCCTGTTCGAGGACTCGACCTGGTGGGTGGAGAGTACGGCGGAATACATTGCCAACCGGTTATACCCGTGTAATGACAACTCCATCGGTTTTGCCGGCGATTACGACCCCGCCCACGACCTGTTCTCGCAGCCGGTCAGTTACGGCAACGTGGTACTGTTCCAGTACCTGGCAGAACAGCAGGGTTTCGACCTGGCCGCGCTCAAGGCGTTCAGCCAGTCCATGCCGACAATACCGGGTACAGACCGGCAACGTGCTGCACTGGCGGCGCGGCCCGGTATTGGACAGCAGTTCCACGCGTTCGCCAGGGCGCTGATCGATCGCAGTGTGTACTCCTGTTTCGATCCGGTAGTTAATACAGGTCACGTACCCGAGACTACGGCACAGGACATGCAATCGGTCATCCTGCGGGTGGATCCTTTTGCCATTACGCAGCAGCGGGTCGTGTTCGGCAAGGGCAGGCAGTTCCGGGTCCGGGTCGAGACACACGGTGGTGGCGGTCACGGCCGTGACGGTGCCGATGAACTGTCCTACCGGGATGAGCGCACGCCCGGCCACTGGACACTGCGTGGCGACGGTGAATTTACCGTTACCGCGGGATGTGATGATGACCTCACCTACCGCTTTGCCGCCACTTCGGCCCGGGCCGATGATGCACCGACGGAAATCGAACTGACCTTCACCGAGCAGGAAAAGAGCGCAGTGTCCGCTACCGGCTGCTGCATCGATACCGGCCAGCATGACCACTGCGTGGTCGGTACCTGGGAGGTGGACAGGGAATTCATGGATCAGCAGATGCGCGCCATACTCGGTGCTGCGGCAAGCCTGCTGCCCGGAACCGGCCGGGAACGGATCACCTACCTGGCCAACGGCCGTGCAACCGGCCTGGTGAACAGTACGACGCAGGGGCGGCTGCACCACCGCGGGATACCCGAAGATTCGCAGTTTACGGTGCATGTCGATTCCAGCGGCAGGGGCAGCTGGTCGACCGAGCACAGCAACGTATTACATACCTGTAGCCGGGGCGAAACACCCGCGGTGGAGAAGGACATCGTCCATCCCTGGGGAGAGCGGGACACGGGAGCGGTCGTGTTGCCGCCAGTGGTGGCGGTATCGTTCCCGTACCAGTGCCACGGTGATGTCCTCGAGCTGGAGTTGCCGGGCGGTGTCATGAAGAAACGGTACCGGCGCATACATGAATGAGGCGGAGGATACGCCATGAAGGTGTCAAGTGAAGCTGCATGCCGGGTACACCGCGCTGGCATTGTGTACCACCTGCTCCCTGTCGCGATGCTGTGGGCATGCCTGGCGCCGGCAGGGTTTGCCGTGGCCGGCGAGCATGAAGCGCCGGTGGCGCCGAATGCCATGAACCCTGCCGGGCCGGGCTGCGCATCAACGCCAAAGATCATGGGTTACGATCGTGTCGGCGGTTTCCCGGGCTACCAGGACCATGTCGAGATTCATGCAGATGGTTGCTATACCATTCACCGGCGGGGCATCAGCGCGGTGCGCCGGCTAAGTGCGCAGCAGCTGCAAAAGCTGAAGGGCTGGTCGATGCGCTGGCGCACTTCCGAGGCGGAACATACTACACCGCCTGGAGCTTCTGACCGGATGTATACGCATTTTTCCTTTGTCGGTACGGGCGATGAGCCGCCCGATCCGCAGGCGCGCCGCGAAATCGAAAACTGGTTGCGTGAATTGTTGCACTGAGGCGGCACTATCCCGACCTGTGTAATGGATGAACTGGTAATCAGAAACCGGAAACCGGAAACGGAGGAGATCACAACATGAGAATCAACAACTGCGGTTTGATGTTCCTGTTGCTTGCCTGTGCCTGCTGCACGGCAACACGTGCGGCGGATATCAAGGGCGGGAAGGATGATCCCTACGCGGGTCGTTATGAAGGCTCCGAAATTCGTGTTTACAAGAGTTTCGAGTTCGACGAGTTCCCGTTCATCAGCGGGCCGTTTTCCGCGACGGACGGCAGGATCGGGAGCATGCAAACGGTCCAGGGGAAGCTGACCCTGATCGGTTACCGGATACCTGCCGGAACCTCGTTCGTCCAGGTGGCGCGCAACTTCAGACTGCGGCTCGAACAGCAGGGATTCAAGGTCGGATTCGAATGTGACACGGCGAAAGGTGACTGCGGCAGTGCACTGGATTTCGCCGAACAGATCCGCAAGCCCACACCGCTGCCCGAGCCCGGCCAGTATGAGTGGGATCGTTTCAACTACCGGTTCCTGAGCGCCACGCTCGAACGCCCCGAAGGCAACCTCTACGCCACGGTATGGGTGACCAAGAACTCCAACAACCCGGAGCCGGTCTTCGTCTACGTGTCCGTGCTGGAACAACAGCCCATGGCCTACAAGATGATCGATGCGGCGAAAATGGCCAGCGAGATCGTGCAAGCCGGGCACATTGCGCTGTACGGTATCCATTTCGATACCGACAGGGCAGACATCAAGCCGGAGTCAAAGCCGACTTTGAAGGAAATTGCAGAACTGCTGCACCAGCATCCGGACCTGAAGCTGGTTATCGTCGGGCACACCGACAACCAGGGCACGCTGGATTACAACATGGACCTGTCGAACCGCCGTGCACGGGCGGTACGTGATGCACTGGTGAAACAATACGGGATTGCGACGGCACGGCTGTCGGCCTGGGGTGCGGGCTACCTGGCGCCGGTTGCATCGAACAAGAATGAGGAAGGACGAGCGAAGAACCGCCGGGTTGAGCTGGTGGAACAATAGCGCCGGGCCAATCAATAAACTGCACTCGCGCAGGTTAGCTACGCGTCACCGCCCGTTCATCGCAAGAGAAGCGGTTCTGTTTCGAGCTGAAGGTGGTGGCGCCGAACGGCTGGTTGCAGCGCGTCCGCCCGGAACGGAAAACATCTAAATGGTCTATACCGAGCGCTTCCCGGGTACGGGGCAGCTGCGCCGCATCCAGCGGGAGGCACAGGCCATCGCCAGTTCCGCGTGGCGGAGTCGTAATCGAAGTCGAGGTACCCGGTCACATCGCGGCGGGCGCCGGTCTGCTTCGCCGGCGGGAGGCGAGGAGCGCGTTTCGACGCATGATACTCATAACCAGTGCAGCAGCAGCGCCTTCCGCTGCCTGCCCGTGGCGTAGACGATGTCCGGGTCGAGGATCAGCAGTACGCCGAACAAGGCCAGCACTGTACCGATGAGACAGAACACGGCACCGCCCAGCCGGTCCAGCAGGTTCGCCAGGCCCGTCAGTCGTCCCAGGTCCACACCGGCACTGCCCGCCAGCAGGCGAATGCTTCTTTTCTCCGGCAATGGCCAGGCCCCCGCTCAATAGCAGCAACCACCGGTAGAATGAGGAAAGTTTCCGGAGGTCCATGAACTCAGGGGCTATCCGGAACAACCTGCCGGCCATCCCGATCACCCGTGTGCAGGGCTCCTGCCGGCGCACAACGTGCCATTGTTGTTTCGAGTGTGTTTACGGCAGGCACTGCAATTTCACATGGGCGATGCGCACGGCAGCGGTTCCGCTGTCCAGGTCCGGCAGCGTTTGTGCGACGAGGGCATGACAACCGCTAAAGTGGCGGCTGCCGACCGTCGTCCCGGCCTCGTTGACCTCGTCAATGGTGATGTCCCTGGCCGGTGACGTGGTGGTGCCGTTCACCCAGCCGGCAAAGGCGGTGCTGGTAATCACCCCCTGGTCCAGGGTTAGCTGGACATGCGTTTCGGTATTCCCCTGCACCTGGCTGGATAGCGGGCCTGACACGGACACGTGGTTGGCTGCGGCTGCCTTGCCGCCTGTCCAGCGGATGCAGTAGCGGTACTTGCGGCAGGGATCCGGGGCACGGGATCCCGGCAATGCACGCAATACACCGGGCACGCCGGTCGCCGGCCGGGCCCGGAGCGGACCGTTGCCGGCCGCACGGGCGGGCTGGACGGCTCCACAGGCCAATGCGAGGAGTGCGATGAGGCACACCAACCGGCACCGGCTGTCCCGGTTGCGGGAGCCTCCGGGCCGTGGCGGTGTTGCGCCGGCCATGACGATGCCTGTTCCGCGATGGGGATCAGAAAAGGGCGAGCCTGGCCACTGGCTTCATGGCTGGGGTGGTACCCGCAGGCGTTGCGTTGTGCGTGCGGGCGCCGGGGCTGGTGCCGGGGGTGGCACGGCGGTAGCCTTGAGCGGGGCATTGCCACCGCCGGCCCTGAGGGTCGGTGTCGCAGGAGCGCTCTTCTTTTCCATCCATGGCATCGGTTTGACAGCCATGTTCTGCTTCGACAACGCGGTGGCCTCCGCCAGCGTCGTCTTTCCCCTGAGCAGCGGCCTGTGCTGTTGTACAGCCGGGTTGGAAAAGGGAGGGAATCCGCTGCTGTTCTTGTGGTGCACCACGACGCATGCGGCATTCGAGATCAACGGATCGTCGTTACATTTGAAGATGGTCGCGACGCTACCGGAAGTGATGGTCCCTCCACTGTAATTGACGTCACCAAGCAGTTTGAAACTTTCCTGGAACTCAAGTTTGGTTCCATCCCACCTGGCCTCGGCCACGGCCGGAACGGTTCTTTCAACCTCCGGACGATTGTTGGTGATATTACAGGTTCCAACGAACTTGTACTGATGAAGCCTGGTACCCGGAATACCGCTGGCGCTCTTGAGCTTGAGTCCACTGCAGTTGGAATCGTAGCTAAGCACCGTGAATTTTTCGCTGTGAGCCGGGCGGCTGATGCAGAATGCCGCAGCAAGCGCAAGCAACGTAATTGCGTGCGCCAGCCCGATGTGGTGTTGGTAAGCAATTCTGTACATGTCTGCCTCCGCGCTATCAGTGATGTTGTACGCCAGGTTGGCGGGATCGCAATCTTCCAGGGTAACCCGGTCACTCCCGGCCCGCCTTCAGACCTGGTCTGGCCGTGATCGCGGGGTTACCTTTCCTGTCTGTCTGTCGTTTGTGCACGATCACCGGTTCAATATTGCCACGGTCCTGGGTACGGGCTATACACGGATCATAGCCGATTCAGCGCTTCCCGATGGAATTGCCCGGGAATCCCGTGCCGCCCGGAGATCCGGCAGCCAGGCAATTGAACCGGTTGAGAGCTGTCTTCGACATACACAAGTGACAACTGACCGGACATTCGATCAGGGGGAGAACAGTGATGACAAAGACAGGACGCATGCAGATCGCGGTCGTGGCCGTGTGTATTGCAACGGGTTGCGTGGTCAACCCGTCCATGGCCGGGCCCAGGGTCAACCCGGGTGAGTGGAAGTACACCATGAAGACGAAGATCGAGGGGCTGGGTATCCCGCTGCCGGCCATACCGGTGTCATACAGGGATTGCGTGACGAAGAGCGACGCATCGCCCGTCGAAACGCCGGAGATGAAAAAGGCCGGCTGCAAGATCGTCGACCCGAAGACCAGGGGAGATACCATTACCTACACCGGCCACTGTGTGACGTCCGACAATATCATTGACACGCATTACAAACTGACTTTCCAGGCAGACAGCATGGAGGGGGCCTTCGACCAGGTGCGGACCGTCGGCGGCAAGATCCGAAGCACCGCTACCGGCACCCTCACCGGCAAGCGGATCGGGGCGTGTGAGGCAAAGTAGCCGGAAATCCGGATTGCGCAGGCACCTGCTCAGTGTATAGAGGAAGCATTCACCCGGATTTCCCGCACAGGGTCAGCCAGTCGTTTTCCGTGCCCTTGTGCAATACGGATCTGATCCAGTCCTGTTCGTTGTTACCGCCCTTGCCGGGCACACCAAGTGCTTCGTCGAGATTGTTGATGCTCTCCTCGAATTCCAGTTGCGCACCGTTCCAGCGGCCGGTCAGGTGGAAACGCGGTTTCCGGCGCCGCGCATCGTGCGGTGTGAGCCGGATATCGAGTGTTTCCCCGCTCCACGCAGTCGTGAAGCCGGCAACGTCGAGCAGTACCTGGCCAATCTGACGGGTGCATACCTGGGCCTGTCCCTGCAGTTGCGCACCGGCGTGCGAGTGGGTGCGCGGGCTGTCGAAGATATAGGTCCATGCCCCGGCCAGCGACGGTTTCAGATCCAGGGTGATCCGCAGCGCTGTTGCCGGTCCGCGCGAGGATTCCAGCGTACCGATCCAGCTCCCGGACAGGGTCTCGCTGCCGGGGACGGGCATTGCCCACGGGAACAGCACAAGGCCTGTACCGTAGAGGATGAGTGAGAAAATCAGTACCGGCTTCAGCAGCAGGCGCAGCAGGTACCATAAGGACCGGACCGGAATCATGAGGCGTGCGGTGGCTTGCGTTGCAGGCCGGTGCACCCGTCCCGGCCACACCGGCGGGAAACGACACGCCTGTCCCGGGCTATCTGCATGTTTCAGTGCCCGGTCGGATAGAGGCGGATACGGTCGATCCCGGCCAGGTAACCGGTCGACTGTCTGTTTCTGCCCACGATCATGAAGCTGATCCTGCGCTTGCCCGCCGCGAGGTGAAACCGGCCGACCTGTCGTGGCGCGGGTGACAATACCCGCGGTGCATAGTTGTCGAGGATTGCCGGCGCGTCCTGTCCCTCGACCTGGATGTTCAACTGCCCGTAGTCGGGCGCGCGGGTCGGATAGAGTTCCACGGCATAGGTTGCCGCCACCGGGATGTCGACCACCAGGTCCAGCACCGCGCCGACCGCGCCGCCGGACCAGAGCAGCTGTGCGTTACCGCTCCAGCCGCGACCGAAACCGGCCATGGACTGTACGGTGATCCGGCCGCCGCCAACCGGCAATTTGCCGGTACCGACCAGGTCCTCGCCCTCGAAGTTCAGCAGGCCGGCCTGTGCAGAGGACTGTCCTGTGCCGTGGTCCGGCACCGCTTTCCCCGCAGTGCCCGCAGTTCCGGCGCCGCTGCCCGCCCTGTCCGGCGGTGTCCGGGATGTTGAGCCTGTGGTGGGGACGGCGCGCAGTTCGACCCGGTCGAGGCCGACGCCAAAGCCGTCAGACCGGGTATTCCTGCCGTACACGGTGAACAGCAGCTCGAAGCTGGTGCCGTCGAGCTGGTATTCACCCAGTTCGACCCGCCGTGCCGCGACCTCGCGGGCATAGCCTTCCATATCCGTTACCGCCTGTCCCTTGAGGAAGATCCGTACGCGGGCGTAATCGGGTGCGACGGTGTGGACGAGCGTGACCCGGTAGCGGCCCGGGCGGGGTACCGGTATTGCCAGGCGCAGGTTCGGCCAGTTGCGAATCGGCGTGTCGACGGGGGGAGGAGGGCGCCAGAAAACCTGTGCGCTGCCGCCCCAGCCGGGGCCGAATCCGGCCATCTGCTGGCGCACCGGCGTGCCCGCGCTGGCCTTCAGCTGCGGGAGCAGCGCTTCGATCTCCACGACCGTCGGCTGTTCGCGCCAGTGAAATTTGCCATCGTCGCCGAAGTACTCGATCCGGGCGGGACGCGGTGTCTGTACGGCCGGGGCCGCGTCCGACGCGGCCTGTGCCATGCCGGTTGCCAGGGACACGCACACTGCCAGTGCCTGCAGGTAATTCAGGGCCGGGAACATTCTCTCTCGATAAGCACGCCTCGAAACCGGTTTCATGTGTGCACTCCCTGAGTCATGGTCTGACGATCGTTTCCGTCCGGCAGCATGCGCGGCACCATACCATTGTCCGGAGGCACGGGCCTGGCGCTGAACACCGCATTACTTGCTCAACATTGCCCGTTCATTGCAATAGTAGCGGTCCTGCTTCAGGAACGAATCCGCCTGGGGCGGGAGTTTCCGGGCACCGGAGCAGGGGACCGTGAGGCCGACGTCGGGTATGTCGTTCTGCTTGCTGTGGTAGTGGCATGTGAACTGGTTTCCCGACGACAGGGAATGACTGAAAAAGAGCATGACTTCCGTCGGGACGACCGTGCCGGCCACGCCGTATTTGTCGCCCTGGGGGCTCTTCGTGAGCTGCACCGAATACATGGGCGGGCACAGCTTGAAACTGTCCGGTTCGACCTGGACCATGCGCTCGGATTTCATCATCGGCAGTGCGCCGTTTCCCCACCATTCCTTGCTGGTGGTACTGACGAGGCAGTTCACATGGTGGATCCCGAGCCCGTGCGGCGTCCACGAGACCTTCACCTCTCCCTGTGCGACCTGGCCGGGGAACGAATAGTCACCCGGCTTGATCAGCCCGGTTGCCTGTTTCAACTGCACGACTCCCGCAGTGGTTTCTGCGATCGAGATGGTCAGGTTGACGGGAGTCTGCACGACGGCCGGTTTGACGAATGTCGCCTTCCACGTACAGGTCAGCGGAACGGCGATCCCCGATTTGACCGGGGCCGGCGAACTGATCTTCGTGTTGTCGACCGGCGCTGCAAAATTGAGCCCGGAAAAGAGTTTCAGGCTCGTCGGGTCATGCGGCGGATTCGAGGGCGGCAGTGGCTGCCCGGCACGGGGTGTTCCCGGCATCTGTCTCTGGGCCGCGCTGATGCCGGCCGGGGCGGCAAGCAGGGCTGCGAGTACGATGGTACCGGCGAGCGGGAGAAGGGACCGGTTCTGACAGCTCCCCGTCCTGATCATGGCGTACCCCCCCGGTTGCCCTGTACGCCCTTACTCTGGACCCTGTTCGTAGCGGAATCAATGGGCCGGCAGTCCCCCGTCCGGGTCGCCAGTCATGACATCCTGTCATGAACAGGGGAGATGCGGGATCGTTGTCCGGCAGGATGACGTAATGCTGCCATTGGACAATAATGGCGGGCATTGCACCGGGTCATTGATCATCCGCTGTGAATGTTTAATGATCCCTTGAACCGGTTACCTGACCGATACGACCCAGGACTGAAAGCAGGAACCGGTAACCGGGAAACCGGGGAGGGAGCGACGACATGGGACACATCTCACGGAACAGAGGCGCAGTCCTGCTGGCCTGCCTGGTGGCAGGCACGTCCCTGCCAGTGATGGCGGCCGGACCCGGCCTGCGCGAAGGGTCGCGGGCCTGGCCCGGACAAGCCCTGGCCGAACGTCAAGGACGCGATGGCCGATCTCGTCCAGAAGGCGCAGGCGGTTAACAGTGCGTACGGCAATACCGGCGGTGGCCTGTTGCCGGGTGGAGGTCTGCCTCCGCTCCCCCCGCCGGTGCTGTAGAGAACCCGGCGGGCCGTGTCTCCGGACAGGCTGGTCACGATAAACTGCCAACTGCATGCGACGGAGAGAACCATGAAATCGAGAACACCGCGTTTCCTGCTGATGCCCTTGCTGCTGGCCAGTCCGCTGGCCCTGGCAGGATTCACCGGTATCGGCGTGATTTCGCCACAGGCCGTGACGGTGCTGCCCGCTTCCAAGGTCAGTACCGGGACCCTGACCACCATCACCTGCGCCTGGAGCCAGGTGGGGAGCGTCCAGGTCAATACCGAGTGGGACAATGCCAAAAAGCTGGCCGCGCTGGGCTGGGCGTTGCCGGGGGACATCACGCTCGACAACGTCAAGCTCAAGGCCTTCAGCATTCCGGTCAAGTCGTCCGGCGGCAAGGGAACGGTGAGCGTGCCGTGGAAGGCGGTCACGCCGGGAGTGCATCACGGCACCTGTTCGGTGGATCCGGACAACATCGCCAACGTGTCCGGCAACAAAACGGTCGCCTTCACCGTCACCGTGGCGCAGATGCTGACCAAACCCGGCACCGGTCCGGATATGACCGGCATTCATCCGGGACTCCCCGCGCAGCGGCTCAAGCCCGGTAACGGGCCGGTGATGCCGGTGAAGCCCATGGGTCTGCCCGACATCACCAGCCTGCCGCAATTGATGGTCGGCCAGGTGCCGGCCAGCTGGGGCGGGCTCGTCAACGTGGATGCCCAGCAGGCGTTTTCGGCGCAGAACGGGATATGCCGGTTCGTCGTGCAGCATACCGCGCGCAACGCGGGTCTGTCCGCAACCGGCAGTTTCGACAGTGAATGGCACAATAACCAGGTGCCGGGCAGCTGGTCGCGTTTCTGGAAACCCGTCTCTGCAGGCGGGCAGGATACCGAGAAGGACATGGTGTCCATGAAACCCGGCATGAATATCCTGCAGCTGGCACTGGACAGCACCGGCAAGGTGCAGGAATCGAACGAGGGCAACAACCGGTTTCGCCTGCGCGTCAACCTGACGGGAAGCTGCGGGCCTGCGCCAGGCATCGTGCCGCCACCGTCCGGTACAGGGGCGGGCGTGCAGCCGTCGACGCGACTTCCCGCGATCCAGCGGCCGGCGCGCACCATCCGGCAATGAGTCCGCACGGTGAAGCACGGCGTTGAAACGAGGGGAATGAACACATTGCCGTATCCGGGTCTGCTGTGTGAGGGGAGGGGAAGCACGCCATGGACATCAACTGGATCATCACACGCGCCAAAAGCCTGTTGCTGACGCCTCGGGAGGCGTGGCCGGAGATTGCCGCCGAACCCGAGACCGTGCAAGGCCTCTACACGAGGTACATCCTCGTCGTCGCGGCGGTGCCGGTGATCGCGGGGTTTCTCAAGACCAGCATCCTGGGGTATGACGTCCTGGGAGTCACGGTGCGCCTGGGCGTCTGGGCAGGGCTCGGCAATGCACTGCTGCAGTATGGGTTGAGCCTGGGTGTCGTGTACGTGATTGCCCGGATCGTGAACGCGCTGGCGCCGACCTTCGGCGGAGAGAAAGATCTGACCCGCTCGCTCCAGGCGGTGGCCTATGCGTGGACCGGTGCCTGGGCTGGCGCCACGCTGGTGATCCTTCCGTGGCTGGGCTGGCTGTTCTCCCTGGCCGGGGCCGGCTACTCGATCTACCTGCTCAGGCTGGGGCTTCCGCACACCCAGAAATGTCCGGACGCCAGCGCCACCCGCTATGCCGGCACGGTGGCGCTGCTGGCGGTCCTCCTGTCCATCCTGCTCGGTTCCCTCTTGTATTTCGGCAACCATCCCGGGCAACCCGGTTCCGGTACCTCGGACCTGACCCTGACGGCGCCCGACGGCAAGCAGACGATCGAGGTGGACAAGGCCCTGAAACAACTCCAGTCGCTGGCTGACCGGATGGAGGCGTCTGCCAGACAGCAGGCGACTACCGGTCAGTCCGCAGCGCCGGAGCAGCAGGCGCAGGCGATCATCGACCAGCAGTTGCAGCGCATGCAGGAGCGCGAGGCGGCTACCTTTCCCTGCAGCCTGTTCCCGCAGGCCGACCTCGAGGCGTTGCTGGGCAACCCGCTGGACAAGGGCAGTTATGCGTTCAACAACGTATCCGACAACGATCACTCGTACAAGAGCGAGTCCTGCGCCTGGTCTGCTGCACAAGGGAGCGGCAATGAAGCGGACCTGTGGGTGAGCCAGCCGAAGCACTTTGTCTCCGGCCAGGTGGAATGTTCACCGGGTTCCGGCCAGGAGATTTCCGGCATCGGTGACCAGGCATGGTGGAATTTCCAGAAATACTTTGGTACAGGCACCCTGCGGGTCTGTTCCACGCAGGCGATGCTGGAGGTGAAAATCACCATGGCCGGCAAGAATGAGGCAAAGGCCAGAAAGATTGCAGGCACGATGGCGGAAAAGGTTCTGGGATCGGTGCCCGCCGCCGTGAACGGGACGTGACAGGGTGGAGTGTCCGGAACCGGCCGCGCGATCGTACATGACCCCGCCAGCTGGAAAAATCATTTGAACCGGGACAAGCCGGACCACGACTCAAGCGATGAGGCAGTCACCATGCGGGACTGCAAACCGGGAGGAGACCACATCATGAACCCATCACGCCGCATCCTGTTGCAATGCATTGCCGGTGGTATCGCCGGTCTGGTTACCGGGTACCCGGTGCTGGCCCGGGAGCCGCAGGCGGACGTCTACACGAAGAGTACCGGCGGACGCACGAATCCGAAGGCACTCAATCCCCAGCCGGAAGTACCCTCCAAAGGGAATCCTGCCGGCGGGAGAGATCCGAAGGCACTCAACCCCCAGCCGGAGGTACCCTCCAAGGGCGAGCCGGGCGGGTGGCATGACCCGAAGGCGCTGAACCCGCAACCGGAGGTCCCTTCGAAGCCGAAGAAGAAGAAAAAGCTGCGCCGGAAAAAGGCGCCGGTCCCGCCCAATCAACCGTGACCGGCGGTTTCGGCCATGACGGTCAGGAGAGCACACATGAAACTGCACGCCTTGCTCGGATGCCTGGTGCTGGTCGCGGGAAGCGCCCAGGCCCAGCCAGAACCGGACGAACCTGCGCACGGCTGGATTGCCACCCCCGCGTTCACGGCGCCGGCCAAGTACCAGAAATTCACCCTGACGCCGGGACTCGTGGTGCAGCTGCAGGCCACGATCCCGAAGGTCTCGACCGGTTACACGGTGCCTCCGCCGTTCGATTTCGTGGCCTATGCCAAGGCCAGCCCGTTTACCGAGAAATGGCATATCGACCTGGTCAGGGAGGGGCCTGGCGGCAGCAAGATTGCGCTGAAGTCCTTCGCCGGGCTGATCACCAGCGACCATTACAGCATCACCCTCACGGCCGACTGGTTCAGGCAGGCCGGTGGCCCGGGTACTTTCGCCGCAACCTCGTACCTGTCGCAGATCACCCCGAACGGTACGGAAACCGGGCTGGCGACCGGGGTCGGTTTTACGATCACGGCGCCACCGGTATCCCTCGCCGACCAGAATAAGGGTCATCTCACGGCGATGACCCCGCAGACACTGCCACTGCCGCCCGGTGTCGGGGGTTCGAAGTCCAATGGCCCGTACGACATCGAGCTGTACCGGATTACGGTGAAGCCGGGCACCAGTGGCAGCCTGGCCTACCAGGAAGGGGAAATGGTGTCTGTCGGTTGCGACTATTCGGTCCTGCGCCAGAGCACGTCAGCGACCTGGCCGCCGATATCCTGGAACCGCTACATCACCGTCGACGGCCAGACCATCTGGCAACAGCCCGACATGATCGCTCCGCCGCCGAACCTGAAAAGCTCGAAGGGGTTCGGCTGGACCTGGACGGCCAAGGGTGCAGGGCCGCACAAGATTCGTTGTGGCCTGGGTAACCCGGCCGTTGTCGATCAGAATCCGGCCAACAACCAGGCTGAGCAGAGTGTGCTGGTTACGGCGTTCAGCAAGACACAGAAGCCGGCATCGGCCAACCAAAAGGCTGTTCCCCTGGCGGTTCCCGTGCCCCGTGCTGTCGCGCCGTCGCGACTGCCGGTCCGGCGGACACGCTGACCGGAGGAATACGCATTGAACCGTTCGCCCGGTGGCACCGCCCAGGTGCCGTACCGGATACGGATGACAGGGAACACCGGGAGGGGGTAATCATGAGCCTGTTTGCATGCAGTACACGAGCACATCACGGTAGCCGCACGATCTTCACGCGCAGCGCGCTGCTGGCAATCATTCTGACCGGGCCGGTTCTTTCACACGGCGCCGATGTCGTCAAGCCCGGTGCGACCGCAGCAGCGGTCACCAGCGCCCATCTCATCCCCTGGCAGACCGGCATGCGGATCACCTCCCTGGCCGGTCGGCCGGACAGCGATGTCGTGGTCTTCAAGAACAAGCGACGCATGCGCGTGGGCGACCTGCGCCGGCTCAATGCGGCCGCGCAGCAGATGCGTGGTGCGGCGCCGGCCCGTGCATTGCCCCCGGGACTGAAGGCCCGGCCGGCCGCGACCGGTACGCCGGTGGCCAATGCCGCCGACCTGGCCGCTGCGCTCAAGCGGGGTGGTACCGACACGCTCGAGCTGCCTTCCGGCAAGACGCTGACCGCAGCCCAGTTGCGCTTCCTGCAACCCGAGGTCGAGAAAAAGCTGGGTCACAGGCTCGATGCCGTACCGCCGCGGCCGGTGCTCACCGGCCCTGCGATCAAGGTGCCGAAGGGAGTTTCCCGGGCGGAGTGGCAGAAACTGCTGCAGAAGCCCGACAACACGATCCTGGAATCCCCGTCCGGCAAGCGAGTCACCGTCGGTGAAATCCGGCAACAGCTGTCCACGGCACGCAAGCGCGCACCGGTGTCCGGCAGCACCACCCGGGTACAGCCATGAACACCCGTGCCTGGTACCGGGGCAGCTTTGGTCACTGGCTGGTGGTACTGCTCATGCTGGCCGGTGGTTCGTCCATGGCTACCTCGGCCAGTGCCGATGTGCTGGACAAGTTTATTTCCGCCTACACGGAAATCGAACACTACGCGCCGGCGGGGTCACTGCCGGTCAAGTCCGCCGATCTCGCGGCCTCCAGGGGCCTGTTCAATTGCCTGTCGGATTCGAGCAAGGATCCGGTCGACTGCATGAACGACTTCAACGACACGCCTCTGGGAAAGCAGGCTTCCGACGAGGCCGGTATACCCGAGTCGTTCTGGCAGGTCGTGAAGGCCTATATCGCCTACAAGAACAGCGACTACTGGGGCGTTGCCTACCACCTCGGCGAGGCGGCCGTGTGTGCCGTGGTCCAGGTACTGCTCGGAGGTGTGGATGCCTGCAGCCTGGTCAAGGAACTGGTCGAACTGGCCAAGGACCTGTACAACGCCGGCAAGGCGGTGGTGGATTTCCTGGAGGATGTCGGCGGCGCCGCGCTGGATGCCGGGAAATGTATCCTGACCCTGGGCAGTGACTGCGGGGATGACAGTCCACCCACGCCGGACGAGGTATTTGTCTACGAGTATATCTTCCTGCCGAAGATCGGTGACGGTGTGGCGAAGCGCGAACTCGCGGATGGATCCTATGCCGGCTACGTGACCGGCCTGGTAAACAATGCCAAACACAAACCGTATCCGGTGCTGAGCAAGCCCTGGCCGTTCGGAAACGACGGCATGGCCGGTGCCAAGACCATGCTCTATCCCCACTTCACTGCCACGGCGATTGCCAATGCGAAGTCGGTCTACGAAAAGGCGGTCGATACCAACTGGAGCAAGGACGTGCTGGAGAAGGTGCTGCCGCAACTGGGCACGGAACGGTCGGAGTACCTCACCTCCGCGGTGGCGAACGTGGCCAAGCAGGCGGCGCAGGGCTACCTGGGCAAGCAGTACACCAGTCCGGATGCGGGCGTGAAATTCATCTGCTACAACCACTTTACCCAGGACCGCCCGTACCGGCACGTGGACCAGTGGATACTGGGACATGCGAAGGAGGCCGCGCAGTACAAGGCGGTTTCCAGCACCGACTGGTGCGGAAACGTGTTCTGGGGACAGAAGGCCGGGTTTGCCAAGTACTTCCGGGACTATGTCGTCGACAGCGGCCTGTGTCCACAGTTCAGTGGCACCCTGGTGTGCCAGTCGCTGAGCAGCTACCAGTCCTGCGCCGGACTCATGGGCAGTGTCTATCAACAGGCGCAGTGTGGCATGAACGTGCAGCATGTCGGCAAGGGCATTGCCCAGGAAATCATCGCCTGGTTCAAGTCGAGGGGCTCGAAGTACGCGGATTCCTGCAAGACACCCAACCTGCTGAGCACGCCGACGTCCAAGATACCGGCGACGCTTACCTGTCACCGTCCGACCCTGCACTATTACTGTGACAAGTACTACCAGGACCATTACGGCACCGGTGCCGGCAAGCTGCCGGTCAAGGCACTCGAGTGCAAGCTGGGTGCCACGCTGCCCGGTGACTACGCGGCGAAACAGAACAAGCTCAAGACCGGCATGATTCCTGCGCTGCTGGCCAAGCACTCCGAGTTGCAGCCCTATGTCGCGCAGGAGGGCTATGATCCGCTGCGGGTGCTCGTACCCTCGAAGCTCTATGGCGGGCTCAAGGCGGATGCGCAGGCACTGGGATTCGTCGTCAAGACCGTTCTTACGAATGAACCGGAGATCGACGGCGAGGAGGAGCCGACCCTGGCCGGCAGCATGGAAGGCATCCTCCGTGACAAGATGAAGACCGTGCCGGCGGATTCGCTCACGCCGAAACCGGGCGGCGTGAACCCGCCGGACCCGGCCAACCGGCTGACGACACGCAATCCCGCCGCCATGACGGTCACCGGTGCCGCCGCGGCGCTGAACGTGCCGTCCGTGCAAGGCCTGGGTCAGACCAGGGCCCTGAGCGGGACGTTGCCGGGAGGAGCCGCGCCGGGTACCGCCGTGCGCGGAACGCCGTCAGTGAGTGCAACCGGTGCCGGTACCGCGGGGGTGGCACCGGCCATGAACCCGCCGCCCGGCGGTGTACCCGCACCAAGGACACCGCCCACCATGCTGCACGGCGCGGGGCTGCCGGATCTCGACAGCGACGCCCGGGTCATCGTGGGTAACAGTCCCGTGCAATGGGGAGCAACCGTCAGCGTCGACAGCAAGGATGCCGTGTCGATCCGTGGCGGGGTATGCGAGATCGCGGTGCAGTACACGGTGCGCAACGACGGGCCGGTACCAAGCGGTACCTATGACAGTCAGTGGCGTATCGGCCGGTTCCCGGTTGCGGTACGCAGCTGGAACAGCATCGCGGCAAACGGCCGGGATGGCCACCGGGAAATGCTTGCGTTACGGGCCGGTCTGAACGAGGTGCTGCTTACACTGGATCCGCTGCACAAGCTGCAGGAAACCAGTGCCACCAACAACCAGTTCCGCCTGCGCATCAACGTGACGGGAAATTGCAGTAACCTGCCGGCCGTGACGCCCGGCGCTGCACCGCTACCGTTGAGTCCGCGCGTCCCGGCCATCCAGCGTCCACCGGGCACGGTTGCGCCGGCGCCTGCCGGGCGGCTGATGCTGCCGGCACGGTGAGGAGGTGGCCGTTCCACGTTGCAGGTGACATGATACCGTTGCGATGACGAGGGTAATGGCGCAGGCCGCGGGTCGCGGCCGCCACCCGGGGCCGGGTGATTGCGTTGGAGGTAGATTGTAGATTAAGGAGGTCAGGAGATGAAAAGAACAAGGCGAGTGGCGACCGCTGCAGCGGTGCTGCTCTGGGCCAGTGCGGTACAGGCGCAGGGGGAACTTGATCTGGTTGCGCCGGCGGCCGGCTTCTTCCGTCCCGATGATCCACTGGCTGTCCGGTTGCCGCCGGCCATGCCACCGGGCGAACTGCAGCAGTTGAGCCTGGAACTGGACGGCATCGATATCACCTCGTTCATCGCCGTCGAGGATGGCAAGGCCGTGTATCGTTCGCCCCAGCCGCTGGCCTACGGCGCACACCAGTTGCGCGTGGTTGAATACCAGCCGGACGGCAATATCGTCGAACGGGCGCAGTTCAACCTCGAGGTGCGCAAGAACGCGGCGTTCCGCGAGGCGGATGTTACTGCCTCGGGCGATCTGACCGCCACCTGGCGAGTCGCCGACCAGCACGTCGACAGCACGATCGCGAAGAGCCAGCAGCAGGGCAACCTGAACCTGCAGGGCCGCGTCGCGGACGGGTCCTGGCAGGCCAGCAGCAACCTGGCCATGCTCTTCAACAGCCAGCGCGACCAGACCGCCAACCAGCGCAAGTTCGACCTCGCAACCGGGCTGGTCGAGGTCTCGCGCGGTCCGCTGGCCCTGCGTGCCGGTGACCACATGATCCCGGGCTCCAGTTTCGTACTGGACGGTTTTTCGCGCCGGGGCGTGTCCGGTACCATGAAACTGGATCCGCTGCGCAGCGAGATTACCGGCTTTGCCATGCGTACCGAGTCCACCAGCGGGTTCTGGAACTGGCCCGGCGCATCGGACAGCCGGCGTCGCACCGATGGCGTCACCCTGTCCATGGCACCGCTTGCCGTCCAGCCCGAGCGCCTGCAGATCGCGGCCACCTATCTTGATGCACAGGGCAGCGAGGTGGGTACCTCGACGGTCGGGAACGATGAATCGGTGCAGGGGAATGCGGGAGACCTGGTCATCGACAGCCTGACCTGGGGCCAGCGTGTGCGCCTGCGCGGGGAATACGCCAGTTCCCGGACCGATTTCGACGGCCCGGCAACGGCACTGGCCCCGACCCGGGACGACGCCTGGGGCATGCTCGCGGTCTACCAGCATCCCCAGCAGGAGGTGCGCGGTTCCGCGTTCACCTGGAATGTCGGGGCCGAGCACAAGCGGGTCGGCCCCTGGTTCTACAGTCTTGCGAACTCGATGCTGGCCACGGACCGGCTGCTCGACCAGGCCTTCGGCGGGTTCAACTGGGGCGGCTGGGCGGTCAACGCCCTGGTTGCGCGGGAAACCGACAACGTCGATGACAGTACCGCCATTCCAACCCTGCGCACGGACTATACCACCCTGGGCAGCAGCTACTCCCCGGCCGCGCAGGAAGAACATACGGGCTTCAGGCGCCTGTTCGACCACCCGTACCTGACCCTGATTGCACAGCATGCGGACCGCAAGGGTATCGATATCCCGGCCGGGTACGCCGGCGGCAGCATCGATGACAGTACGGACTCCGTTGCCGTGCATGCGCAATTTGCCCCGTCCAGCTGGAGCTGGGACATCGGGCATACCCGGACCTGGTTCAGCGATACGGCCAACCTGCAGGCGGATTACATCAGCGATGTCTCGGACCTGGGTGCAAGCCTGCCGCTAAGCGAGCGCTTCAGCCTGGATCCGCGCCTGCAGTACCAGCGCACCGATGACCGTGACAATAATGTGCTCAGCAGCGCCCTGTCACTGCAGGCCGCCGTTCGCTACGCGATCATCCAGAACAAGCTGGACACCACCGTGGATTATTCACTGGTCCGTTCCTGGACGGATAACGCCTCGGCCACCAGCAGGAGCAACGTGGTGAATGCGAGCGTGAACTGGACGGTTGCCCAGCCCAGGGGCGTGCGCCCGGGCATCACCCTGTTCACGACCGGCAGCTACCAGGACGATACCAACCTGTACCAGATCTTTGCCGGCCTGCGTATCGGCAGCCAGGCCGTATATTGAGCTTGATGGCGAAAGGAGAAATGCATGAGAAATCTGACAGGCCTGCTGTTGATGATCGTCCTGGCCGCGTACCAGGGAAACGCCGAGGCACTGCTCGTCAGTGCCACCGGGAACCCTCCCTCGGTCAGCGCGGCATCCAACCGGCTCGCGAGTGTCCCGGTGACCTGGACCGTGCTGGCCGATCCCGGCAACAACGGCACCACGACGGTGACTTCCGGTTCCGTTACGATCATGGATTCAGCCGGGGATGTGGTCTACGCCACGATCCCGCGCCTCATCTCGCGTCCGGTGGCCCCGGGCGGGTCGGTGAGCATCTCCGACAGCGTACCGATACCGCGCAGCGTGATGCTGGCGATGATGCGTGCCGCGACCGCGATTGGTCAAATCGCGGCCGGGTCCACGTTTGTCCTGCAACGCAGCTTCACGGACGACAATCTCAACTTCGTCACGGCTTCCGTGAACCTGTACCTGGCCGGCGGGTCCGGTGGCCTGTTCCAGATCGAGCAGATGGCGCTGTATTTCGATGACCAGTCCACGGTACGGCTGGTGCGCAAGGACGACAGCCTGAATGCGCTGCTGGATATCCGGTTCACCGGCAGCGGCCAGCTGCGCGGCAACTGGGAACTGGCCACGCCGGCCTCGACGGCGGGCGAACCGGTGTTCAGTACCCTGCATCTGGTACGCCAGTCTCTGGCCGGTAACCAGGTCACGCGTATCCGGAGCCCGAACCTGCCGACCGGTCAGGAAGGCGTGTACCTGCTGCGCTTCAGGGTGACCGAACCGGATAGCGGATTCGAGCCGGTGTATGTCCGCTACCTGGTTACGCGGACCGGTCAGCCGGAGAAACCGCCCGCCAGTGTCCGCCTGCTGTCGCCGGGGCAGGGCGCCCTGGTGGGTGCGGACACCCGCTTCGAATGGGCGGCGGATGCCGATGCGGCGGCCTGGCAACTGGAGATCTTCAGGAAACCGCAGCAGAATGCGGCCGGCCAGCTGCCCGATCTGGGCACGGCGGCGGACAGCCCTGCGGCACCCGCGGTCGACGGACCGCCCGTTACCGGCATGATGCTGACCGGTGAGAAGCATGCCTCGCAGTTGTCCCGTGTGACACTGGATCACCTCGAACCCGCGCAGGGTTACTGGTGGCGGGTGCGTGCCATCGGCAGTGACGGCAGCGTGATCGCAGAGAGCCCGCTGGGCGAGTTCCGCTCGCGCTGAGGCGGGAACCCGGCGGATGACGGAACCGGTAGAGGCGCAGGACGATGCCGAATTGCTCGCCGGCATCGCGGCGGGCAGCCAGTCCGCGCTGGCCGGTTTCTACCGGCGCTATCAGGGTCGTGTGTACAACTTCACGTTGCAGCGGCTCGGCAACCCCGCCGACGCGGCGGAAGTGCTCAATGAGGTCATGCTGGAGGTGTGGCGCAACGCGCGCAGTTTCGCCGGACGCTCCCGCGTCAGCACCTGGCTGCTGGGCATCGCACATCACAAGAGCATCGACCTGTTGCGCAAACGCGGCCGGCGCGAGGCCGATCCCCTCGATACGGACATCCGTGACGAACGCCCCGACCCGGGGCCGGCCGCGGTGGCCGGTGCACAGGATGCACAGCGGGTGCGCGGTTGCCTGGAGCGTCTGCCGGACGGCCAGCGCCAGGTGGTCTACCTCACCTTTTACGAAGGACTATCCTGCGCCGAGATTGCGCGCACGCTGGAAATCCCGGAGGGTACGGTGAAGACGCGCATGTTTCATGCACGCAAGGCACTGGCGGGTTGCCTGGGTGCGGCGGGGCCCGGCCTGTGAACCGGTTGGCCGGTGCGTACGACCTACGGAGTAATACCGGCCTGCTCCGACCTGTAGCGGTGGTCGCGGGCCGGGTACGGAGCGAGGAGCTGCGGGTACTGCCATGAACATGCAAGACCGGGAACATCCGACCGAACTGCTGCCCTGGCTGGTCAATGACACGCTGGAGGCTGCGGAACGCGAGCACGTGCTGCAGCACGTGGAAGACTGCGCGCAGTGCCGCGAGGAACTTGCCTTCCTGCGTGCGCTGGCCGGCACCATGCAGCAGATGCCGCAGCAGGAGGCCGGGGAGATCGGCCTGCAGCGTCTCCTGCACAGTGTCCGTGCCGAGCGTCCGCGCCTGCCGCGCTGGCTGGTGCCGTCCGCGATCGCTGCCGGGATCGTACTGGTGGTGCAAAGCGTCCTGCTGGTACAGGTCGGGCACCAGGACCGTTACACACCCATGTCCGGCAGCGCCGGCACCGACCATACCTTCCTCGTCCGCTTTGCGCCGGAGGCCACGGCAGAGGCGATCGGTGTGCTGCTGCGTGCACACGGGGCGCGGATCGTCGACGGACCCGGTGCAGCCGGCCTGTACCGGATCGAACTGGAGCCCGAGGCCGTGGCCGGCAAGGACAGTACGGCCGTGCTGAAGACCCTGCGCGCCAGCAAGCAGGTAATCACCTACATACAGGCGGATTGACCGGATGCGTGTACTGATGCTTCCCGTTCTCCTGCTGTGCAGTGTTGCGGCCTACGCCGCAACCGCCGTGCCGGCAGCACCCAGCGTCCCGCTGCGGCAGGTCACCCCTGTCGTGCCGGTCGCTGCACCGCACATCAACGGGTACAGCCCGATCGGCTGTATCGGCAAGGGCGATGTGCTGAACGTAGTGGGTACGGGTTTTGGTGCCACGCAGGGCGTGCGGGGCGTGGCGCTGGGCGGACCGGGGATACGCATACCGCTGGCGGTCGAGGGCTGGAGCGATACCCGCGTGCGGGTACGGTTGCCCGATGAGCCGAAGATCCAGCCCGGGCAATGGTATTTCGCCGCGCTGGAAACGAACGACCACAGCCATTGGCTGGGCAACACCGACCGGAACTTCCAGGTCTGTGCCGCGGCTGCAGCACCGGCCAGGGCGTTGACGCCGGCTGCGCCGCCGTCACGGCTGATACCGATCGGGAACGGTGCGCCGCCCGCACAGGATACCGCGTCCGGCGGGGATGCGAGCGGCACCGCCACATCGGGAGTGCCCGCCGGCGGTGGTTCGCTGATCAACGGCGCACTTCCGCCGCCGCCGCAGTTGCCCGCTGACAGTACCGGCAATACAGCGGCGGACGAATCGATCGAGCCGGGCGAGTTGCTGGTGGTGACGATCAACCTGGAGCAGGCACAGCAGGTACTGGCCAGCGCGCAGCCGCTCGGTCTCGCCGTCAAACGCCGCAGCGTGCTGGCGGGTCTCGGCCTGGTCGTGACGACCCTGCGGTTGCCGCCGGGCCTGGCGCCGCGCGACGCACTGGCACAGTTGCGCGGCCAGGTACCCGACCTGTGGGCCGATTTCAACCATCGGTTGACCCTGCAGGGCGATGCGGCGACCGGCAGTTACGCCCCGCGCCTGCTTGCCTGGCCGCAGCGGCATGCGAACTGTGGCCGGGGATTCCGCATCGGGATGGTCGATGGCACCGTGCCGGACCGGCATGCTGCACTGCAGGGCGCTGCCATTACCCGCAAGAACTTCGTCACACATGGATTACAGCCGGCGCCTCCCGATCA
>CAZMAK010000032.1:0-21585 GCA_964564245.1 uncultured Ectothiorhodospiraceae bacterium
TGTCCCGTTATCGTGAGGAGGTTAACGTGGAGGCCGACTACATCGTGACCGAACTGGCGGCCAACCGGCTGGGCGGTGACTGGCAGCGCACCTTCCTGGAGCGCATCAACCGCGGCGGGATGGAGCGGGTGCTGCTCTGAAGCCGGGCCGTGCCGGGGCCGATAATGTACTCAATCTCCTGTTGCACCGGTTGCCGGCCCGGCCCGGGCCGGCAACCTGGACGAACGGACAGACTGCACCACGACGTATGGACAAAGTACACTGCTACGAAAGTATTTCCCTGCGTCGCGTGACCTGGATCAACTCTTCCACAGGGTAACTGCCGCAACATTAGGTTGACCACAAGCCAAATCGGAGTGATAATGAGATACATTCTCACTCGTATTGGCGCTGGCAATAAAGGCATCACATTGAATATTATGGTAAATCTCTCGGATCTGGCAGCTGGCGAACGCGCCTTCATCACCGGAATCCACGCACCGGACATCACGCGCCAGCGCCTGCAATCCATGGGGCTGCGTACCGGGCGCGAGGCCGAGGTCATCCGCAGCCCGCGACTGGGACCGATGCAGATCCGGATTGGCAGCGTCCATCTCATCATGCGCCGCTGTGACGCCGCACGGGTATCCATCGCCAGCAGCCAGTGAAACGCATTGCCATTGTCGGCATGCCCAACACGGGCAAGTCGACCTTCTTCAACCGGCTTACCGGTTCCTCCTCCCGCGTCGGCAACTGGCCCGGCGTGACCGTCGACCTGCTGAGCGCCCGCGTGGTACTGGGCGGCGAAGCCGTCGAGGTAGTCGACCTTCCCGGCATATATGACCTGCACGGTTTCTCCGAAGACGAGCAGATTGTACGCAACTTCATCGAGTACAACCCCGTTGACCTGGTGGTCATCATCCTCAACGCCACGCAGCTCGACCACCAGCTGCCACTGGCCCTGCAGTTCTGCAAGATCGGCATCCCGTCCATGGTCGTGATGAACATGTCGGACGAGGCGGAACAGCTGGGAATCCGCATCGACACCGCTACACTGACCAGCGGTCTCGGCTGCCCGGTCCACCTGCTCAGTGCCCGTCTCGGCACCGGTTTTGCGGAGGCCGTGTCGACCCTGACCACGATGATCAACCGGGCAAACCCGATGCCCCTGCAGGAACTGCAGAACTGCCTGCACGCCGACGATGAAATCGTTTCCCGTGCCGACGCGCTGGTCAGCCAGTGTGTATCCGCACCAGGCGTACTGGTACGCCGGATGACCGAGCGCATCGACCGGGTACTGCTGCACCCGGTATTCGGTCTGCCGCTGTTTTTCCTGGTGATGTTCCTGGTGTTCCAGGCTGTCTATACCCTGGGCAGCCCGCTGCAGGATGCCGTCGCCTTTGTGCTGGACGGACTCCGCAACCTGGCCCTGCAACCGCTTGCCGGCCTGCTGCCGCCGTACCTGTACGGATTCCTGGTGGAAGGCATCTATGACGGCATCGCCACGGTGGCGTCCTTTGTACCGGTCATCATCCTGTTCTTCTTTCTCATGGCCATCGTCGAGGACAGCGGTTACCTGGCGCGCGCCGCCTTCCTGACCGATTCGCTGATGGCCCGCATGGGACTGGACGGACGCGGTTTCGTCATGATCCTGATGGGCTTCGGTTGCAATGTTCCCGCACTCATGGGTACCCGCGTCATGCGCAGCCGCAACCTGCGCTGGCTGAGCATGCTGGTAATCCCGTTCTCACTGTGTTCCGCGCGCCTGCAGGTCTACCTGTTCATTACCACCGCCCTGTTCAGCCCGGGCCGGGCACCGCTGGTGCTGTTCGTGCTCTACCTGACCAGCTTCGCCGCCGCGTTCCTGACCGCCCTGGTGTTCGGCCGGCGTCTGAAAAGCGATGAACCCTTCGTGCTGGAACTGCCACCGTATCGCACACCGGTCCTGAAACAGGTGATACTGCGCGGCTGGCACGAGATCTCGCACTTCCTGCGTCGCGCCAGCACCTTCATCATCAGCGGTGTCGTGCTGGTCTGGCTGCTGACCCATTTCCCGGCGGGAAGCACGCCGGGCGGCGCAGGCACCTGGGCCGGGATGATGGGTTCGTGGATGAAACCCCTGCTCGACCCGATCGGTATCAGTGCCGCCATGTCGGTCGTGCTGCTGTTCGGTTTTGTCGCCAAGGAAATCGTGATCGGCGCCATGGTCGCCATGACCGGGCTGCAGGGCGCCGCGCTGAACGGTTACCTCGCCACCCAGATGGATACCGTGCAGGCACTCAGCTTCATGCTGTTTGTGCTGCTCTACACCCCCTGCCTGTCCACCCTGGCCACGCAGCTAAGTGAGTCCCGCAGCTGGAAATTTACCGGTATCAGCCTGACCTGGTCGCTGTCGCTGGCCTGGCTGGCAAGCTTCCTCTTCTACCAGGGCGCCCGCGCGCTGGGCTACTGAATCCGCCGGGAGTGGCGCTCCCTTGAAATATTCCAGCCCGTCCCTATGTAGGTAGCAAGTCGATTGCGACTACCCGTTTACTACCTGTTTCAGGAGGCAAGGCCATGACATTAGTACGCTACGAACCGCTGAACCTGTTCGATCAGTTCAACCGGGAAATCAATCGCATGTTTACCGGGACTCCGGCCCAGGAGAACAACGGCCAGGGCCGCAACTGGGTACCGGCCGTGGACATCCGCGAGGAAGAAGACCGCTTTGTCCTGTCGGCCGACCTGCCGGGCGTGGAGCGCAAGGATGTCGATGTAACGCTGGAAGACGGGGTCCTGACTATCCGCGGCGAGCGCAACGTGCAGTCCGAGGAGAAGCGCGAGGGCTTCCACCGTCGCGAGCGGGTGCACGGCACCTTCCTGCGCCAGTTCACACTGCCGGACACCGTAAAGGCCGAACACATCAGTGCCACGGTGAAGGATGGCGTGCTGGAAGTGATCATTCCCAAGCAGGAAAAGCCGGAACCGCGCAGGATCACGATCAGCTGAACCGTCGTTCATCCGCAGGCCGGTCCCGTCACCGGGGCCGGCCTGCGGGTGCGTAATGCAACGGGTTCTGTTACAACTCAGGCATGAAACAGTATTCCGAGGCCTGCGAACAGAACCGGGACCCCATCCTTGCGGTACTGCGAGGCGAGTTTTCCGGTACGCACAAGGTCCTGGAAATCGGCAGCGGCACCGGCCAGCACGCGGTGTATTTCGCCGCGGCGTTGCCGTACCTGCACTGGCATACCAGCGACCTGGCCGATAATCATGCCGGCATCCGTGCCTGGCTCGACGAGTCCGGCCTCGGCAACCTCGTTCCCCCCGTGGTGCTCGACACCACCGTCGGTCCCTGGCCGGGGCAGAAGTTCGATGGCGTATTCAGCGCCAACACGACCCATATCATGAGCTGGCCGGCGGTGTGCGCCATGTTCACCGGCATCGGCGAGCTGCTGGAGCCCGGCGGAAAGTTCTGCCTGTATGGACCATTCAATTATGACGGGCGCTATACCAGTCCAAGCAACGAACGCTTCGATCACTGGCTGAAGAGCCGCGATCCGGAGTCCGGTATCCGCAACTTCGAGGAGCTGGACCGGCTGGCCGCCGGGAATGGCCTGCAGCTCCGGGCCGATCATGAAATGCCGGCGAACAACCGACTGCTGGTGTGGACCAGGACCGGCAGCTGAGCGGTACCGGCCGGTGCGCACGGCGCACCCTGCTCTCCAGAGCGGAAGTTGACGGGACAACAGCGACGCGACACCTTCCCCGACACCGGGGTGAACCGCGCTTAAAAAGCCGGCCCGGGATTGCTCCGGGGCCGGCGGCGGGTATCTCGCAGGAGCGCCTGTCGGGGGCGCTGCCCTGCGAGAGTCAGGAAAACGTGTACCTGTGCACAATGGCCTTCTGCCGAGGGTTCGCGGCAACGGCGTTTCCGCTACCGGGCGGCCACCGGGATACTGTATCGACAACCGCGCGACGCTTTCAGTGACAGAGGGCAGGTATTGATGTGCGCAGCTTCACAAATCGCGCAACAGGCGGTCAGTGTGCTTCCGAGTCTGCCGGTGTGCGGGACAACGCAACCCCGGCGGGCAGCTGATCCTGTGACATGCGTTCGTCCTGGCGCTCGGCGACGCTGCGAATGCCATCGTCATCCAGCAGGTCCTGCAGCGTGATTTCACCGAGGAAATCGATGATCTGCTGGCTCAGGTCATCCCACAGGTCATGGGCCAGGCATTGCTCGCCATCGTGGCAGTTTCCGGCACCACTGCAGCGTGTGGAATCGACCAGTTCATCCACCGCGGCAATGACCTCCGAAACCGCGATGCGATCCGCAGGCCGGTCGAGTGAATAGCCGCCACCCGGCCCCCGCGTACTGCGGACCAGGCGGTGCCTGCGCAGGCGCGTGAACAGCTGCTCGAGATAGGAAAGAGAAATGTCCTGGCGCTTCGAGATATGCGCCAGACTGACCGGCCCGTCCTTCAGGTGAAATGCGAGATCCAGAATCGCGGTTACAGCGTAACGTCCCTTGCTGGTCAGTTTCATGCAACTTTCGCCCGAAGTGAATATTCCGACCTGAAAGTCTCACAACACCCGGCGCAGGTCAAGAAACGGGGTCCTGCGTGTCCGCCGGTGCTTCCGTATTCGCCGCCGTTTCGATTTCCTCATTTTCCACGTGCTTTAATGCACACGCGCCCAGGTCCGGCAACTGCTGGTCACCGACCTCCGCACCCAGCTGCTTGAGGCCCTTGCACATCTCCTCGAGCCGCTCATCCATGGCATGAATGTGATCGAGTATGCCGTTGACCGCCGTCGCAACCGGGTCGGGCATATCGCTGGTCGCACCGTAGGCATCGAATCCCATCTTCGCGGCAATCGCCTGGCGCCGGTCATCCGGCCCGGCGCGTGGCCGGACCAGCCGGCCGGGTACGCCGACCACCGTCATGCCCGCCGGCACGCCCTTCAGCACCACGGCATTGGATCCGATGCGCACTCCGTCCTCGATGACAATCGGCCCCAGCACCTTGGCGCCGGCACCGATCACGACATTGTTGCGCAGGGTCGGATGACGCTTGCCCTTGTCCCAGCTGGTGCCACCCAGCGTGACACCGTGATACAGCGTACAGTCGTCCCCGATCTCGGTGGTCTCGCCGATCACCACACCCATGCCATGATCGATAAAGAACCGGCGGCCGATGGTGGCCCCGGGGTGGATCTCGATGCCGGTGTACCAGCGGGCGATATTCGAGAACACCCGTGCCAGCCATTTCAGGCCGATCGACCACAGCCAGTGGCTCCAGCGATGCATCAATACGGCATGAATACCCGGATAGGTCGTCAGGATATCAAAGGTATTGCGTGCCGCCGGGTCACGGTCGAATACACAACGGACGTCTTCGCGGATTCTGGCAAACATAGGTAATGATCGGTTTCCTTCAGCAGTAGATGCAGTGTATGACAGTGCAGTCGGCGTGCCCAGCACCGCACGGCGTGTGCCTCGCTAGAGCCGCTCCTGGGTGGCGGCGAGAATGCCGCGCAGGATATTCACCTCGTTTTCATCCGGTCTTGCGCGATTGAACAGACGGCGCAGGCGACGCATCAGGTGGCGCGGATGTTCCGGATTCAGAAAACCCAGCTGCACCAGGGTTTGCTCCAGGTGCGTGTACAGACGCTCCATCTCGTCCGCGCTCACCGGCACATGCCCGTCAGGCACGTCGACCGTATGCCCGGCCAGCCAGGCGACACGCACCTCGTAACACAGGATCTGCACGGCAGCGGCAAGATTCAGGGAACCGTATTCCGGGTTGGCCGGGATCTGCACCAGGTACCGGCAACGATCGATTTCCGGATTGCTCAGTCCGGACTGTTCGCAACCGAACAGCAGCGCGACGTCGCCCTGGCCGGTCAGCTCCATCGCCCTGCGCGCGCATTCAGCCGGCCCGATGACCGGGCAGGGGATGCTGCGGCTGCGTGCGCTGGCACCCGCCACCAGGCGGCAACCGTCCAGTGCCGAATCGATATCCGGACAGACCCGTGCGCGCGCCAGCACATCATCGGCACCCGAGGCACGCGCGGTGGCGTCGGCATGGGGGAATAGCGCGGGATTGACCAGGTACAACCGCGTCAGGCCCATGGTCTTCATGGCGCGGGCCGTGGCACCGATGTTGCCGGGATGGCTGGTGTGACTCAGCACTACACGGATGCGGTCGAGCATTGCACTGCGGATCAATGCGAGTGGTCGAGGCAGAACTGCACGAGCTGCCGCAACAGGCTGGCCGTGGCGCGGTTCGCGGCCTGCACCCCCCCGTAGGCATCGTTCGTCTGTGCCGGTTCGCGGACATCGAACGTCCGGCCGGCAACCACACGCTGCGCATGCAGATCGACCAGTTGCGCGCGCAACGTGATATGCATGACACTGGGCGTTACGGTGAAATCCTGGTAGAAGCGGGTCAACGAGGTATCGAGCCGCAGGTCGGCACGTACACTGCCGGGCGCAGCATACAGCGCCTGGAACTGCCCGGTGGCATTGATCGCGTCGGCAATCAGGGGAGACAGCATGGCTGCGGGGGTATCGGCCCAGCGGCTCTGCGTGTAGTAGCGCAGCCCGTATTCCTGCCGCATATAGGCGATCCGTGGCGAGTCGTAGGCACCGTTTGCCTGCGGCGTACTCACCAGCAGGACCGGTGCACCGTCACGCAGGGTCCGGGTGTCCGGCGGGGTGTACTCCAGCAGGTAACGATCCAGCGCGACCGGTTCCGGTTTCGGCAGCAGCGAGCAACCCGCCAGCCACACGGCCATACCCGACACCAGCAACAGTCTCCTGATCGAACACGTCATCACTTTTCCCCCGGACCCGGCACTTCCAGCTGATTACCGTACAGCAGCACACTCGGGTCGTCTTCGAGCTTCCTGCTGACCACACGCAGGCTGTCGGCCAGATCGCGCAGCTCGCCGATCAGCGTACCGACCTCGGGCAGCACCTGCCGGGAGAATTGCTGCACCCCCGATCCACTGCCACCGACGGAGTGGTTCAGGCCGTCACTCAGCGCACTCACCTTCTCCGCCATGGTCTGGAAGGCATGGGCCGTGTCATTCGCCTGTACCAGCAGCGGCTGCAGGTTCTCGCTGGCCCGGGCACCGTTCTCCGCCATTTTTGCGGTATTGACCAGCGTCCGGTCCAGCTCGTGCGAGCGCTTCGCGATGGTGCCGGTGATCACGCCGAGATTGGCGAGGATTTCATGCGCCGACCGCCGGCCCTGCTCGTCGAGCAGCTGCGCCAGCCGGCTGGCGATCGTATTGATGTTCGCGATCAGTTCGGTACCGCTCATGTCGAGTCGGGTAAAGAAGGAAGGTGACGAATTGATGACCGGGTACTCCTGTCCCTCCTCGGCCTTCAACAGCGGGGAATCCAGGGCACCACCCTTGAGATCGACAAACGCGATGCCGGTCAGCCCCTGCACGGCAAGTTCCGCCTCGGTATCCACGCGGATCGGTGTCGAGGACACCACGTCCAGCGTCAGCTGGACCTGGTCGGGCACCTTCGGATTCAGCTCGATCCGGGTGACCTTGCCCACCTCGACACCACGGTACTTCACCGGTGCATCCAGGTACAGGCCGGCCACCGACTCGTCCATGTACACGCGATAGGTCCGGTAGTGGGTGGAGTAGTCGCCCAGCGCCAGCCACAGCGTGATGCCCAGCCAGGTCAGCCCCATCAGGATGACGAACAGACCCACGAGGGCGTAGTTGAGCCGGCGATTCAGCATTTGCGCTCCCGTGTTCCCCTGGCGCGGGGACCCTCAAAGTATTCACGTACATGCGGCTGTGTCGAGTTCGACAGGGCAGCCATGGTATCGACGCCCTGTATTCTACCATCCCCCAGCACGGCCACACGGTCCACCACGTCCCACAGCGAGTCGAGATCGTGCGTGACCATCAGCACGGTCAGGCCCAGCAGGTCCCGGAGCATCAGCAACAACTGGTCGAACTGACCGGCACTGGTGGGATCCAGCCCCGAGGTCGGTTCGTCCAGGAACAGGATTTCCGGTTCCAGTACCATGGCCCGGGCCAGTGCCGCACGCTTGATCATGCCGCCGCTGAGTTCACTGGGATACAGTGCGGCCGCAGCCGCCGGCAGCCCCGCCTGTGCGATCTTCATTCTGGCCAGCGAGTCGATCATCGCATCATCCAGTTGCGTGTGTTCCCGCAATGGCAGGCCGACATTCTCCAGCACCGTCAGCGCGCTGAACAGCGCACCCTGCTGAAACAACACGCCGATCCGGCAACGCAACGCATCCGCATCCGGTTCGCCGATCCCGGCCAGCTCGGTATCGAACAGGCGAATCGAGCCCCCGTCCGGCGGCCGCAGCATGATCATCTCGCGCAGCAGCGTGCTCTTGCCGCTGCCGCTGCCACCCACCAGTGCCAGCACCTCGCCCCGGAAGACGTCGAGGTCCACACCGTCGTGGATCACGCGCGTCCCGTATACCGTGCGTACACCGCGCAGGCGAATGACCACTTCGCGCGCGGTATCAGCGACGGCTGAATCCGGCATCCGGATCATACCCCGATCAAGCTGAACAGGATGGAGAACATGGCATCCACGATGATCACCAGGAAGATCGACTGCACCACACTGACCGTGGTGTGCCGGCCGACGCTTTCCGCGCTGCCCTCCACGCGGAAGCCCTGGTAGCAGCCGACCACGGCGATGATTGCGGCAAACACCGGTGCCTTGCCGAAGCCGATCATGAAGGTCGAATAGCTGATCGCCTCGCCCAGCCGGTCGATGAACGCGTGATATCCGATCCCCAGCCGGGTACTGGCCATGAACATCCCGCCGAACACCGCAAGCACATCGGCGTAGATGCACAGCAGCGGCAACACGATCAGCAGCGACAGCAGCTTGGGCAGTACCAGCAGGTCGACGGGTGGAATCCCGATGGTCTGCAGTGCGTCGATTTCCTCGCGCACCTTCATGGTTCCGATCTTTGCGGTATAGGCGGAGCCGGTCCGCCCGCAAACGAGAATTGCAGTCAGCAACGGCGCGAGTTCACGCAGCATCGAGTAGCCGACCAGGTCGGCGATATAGATATTCGCGCCATACAGCTTGAGCTGGACGGCCCCCTGGTAGGCGATCACCACGCCCATCAGGAACGACAGCAGGCCAACGATCGGCATTGCCTTGACACCGGCCTCGTACATGTCATCCAGCAGCTCGATCCAGCGGATGCGCCACGGGCGCAGCAGGGTGTGCAGCAGCGCGATCACCGCCTCACCGATAAATGCCAGGAAGTCGGTCAGGTCCTCCCCGATATCGGCGGAGCGGTCCAGCCAGGACGGTGGTTTGCGCACCGGCAACGGCTCCGCTGCCCGCTCTGCAACCGACGCGACAAATTCCAGCAGACGTTGCCGGGGGGCGCCCAGTGTCTGCAGTTCCAGCGTGCCGCCCTGTGTCTCGACCCGTTTGCGCAGGTCCAGCAACAACCACGCACCGGCGCTGTCCATGGCGACGATGCCGCCGCCGTCGGCCGACAGGGCGGCGCCGGCGGGCAGCTCCAGCCTGCCCAGCAGGGAACGCAGACCGGCCAGATGACCCACGGTCCAGCTGCCGCTGCACTGCAGGGTCCCATCAACCAGTTGCAGGCCGGCCGGACTGTTCGCGTGATCGGGCATGGCCAGAGTTTCAGAGATATGGCAGCCGGTTACAAGACCCGTGCCGGAACTCAGGCACGTTCGAACGGAAAGGCAAGCACGTCGGACAGGCAACTGGCGCCGCAGGCAAGCATCAACAGACGGTCCAGCCCGAGCGCGACACCGGCACAGTCCGGCAACCCGCTGGACAGCGCGTGCAGCAATCGTTCATCCACGGGAACCAGAGGAAGATGCCCCTGTGCACGCTGCATCAGCTCGACCTCGAATCGTCTGCGCTGTTCGCCGGGGTCTGCCAGCTCGTGAAAGCCGTTGGCAAGTTCCACGCCGTTGAGATAGGCCTCGAAGCGCGAGGCCACCGGCGGATCGCCGGGGCGTATTCGCGCCAGTGCCGCCTGGCTGGCCGGATAATCGCGCACAAACACCAGACCGGTGCCAAGCCGCGGCTCGATGACATGCGTCATCACCAGGTCACGCCAGTCGTCAAGCCCGGCCTCCTGCATGCCGATCGGCACCACCGCATGCTTCGCCTCGAGCAGGCTGGCGAACTCGTCGATACCGGCCTGAAACGGATCCAGTCCGGCAAACTCGATAAACAGGTCGCGCCAGGCCCAGTGATGCACACCGGCCAGGGGCAGTATCCCCTCGAGTACACGGGTCAGCAGGCGTTCCACCTCGTCCATCAGGTCGAGATGATCGTACCCGGTCCGGTACCACTCCAGCAGGGTGAACTCCGGGTTGTGCAAGCAGCCCGACTCACCATCGCGAAAGACCTTGCACAGCTGGTAGATGGACCCGCTGCCGGCCGCCAGCAGGCGCTTCATGGCAAACTCCGGCGAGGTATGCAGGTACAGCCGCTGGCCATGCAGTGGTCCCGGTCCCTGCCAGGCGGTGCCGAAACTGGCGATCTGCGGGGTGGTGACCGCGGCCGTGGACAGCGCCGGTGTATCGACCTCCAGCACGCCGGCATGATCGAAAAACGTGCGGATACGACGCAGCAAGCGCGCGCGCAGCCGCAGCACATCCGGCGCCGCCACCGGTCGCCAGTCGGATTGTGGTTCGGATTCCTGGGTCAAGGTACCGGGCAGAGCTATTCCCTGGCGCGGCTGACGTATTCCCCGCTGCGGGTATCGATCTTGAGCACATCGCCAATCTCGATGAACAGGGGCACACGCACCACGGCACCGGTTTCCAGCGTCGCCGGCTTGCCGCCGCCACCCGAGGTATCACCGCGCACGCCGGGGTCGGTTTCGGTCACCGCCAGGTAGACGAAATTCGGTGGCGTGACGGCCAGCGGTGTCCCGTTCCACAGGGTTACCATGCACATGTCCTGTTCCTTCAGCCACTGGGTGGCATCTCCCACGGCAGTGGCGTCCGCCGCCTGTTGCTCGTAGGATACCGGGTGCATGAAGTGCCAGAACTCGCCGTCGCTGTACAGGTACTGCAGGTCGATATCCATGACATCGGCCGCCTCCACCGATTCGCCGGACTTGAAGGTCCGTTCGATCACGCGACCGGTCTTGAGATTGCGGATCTTCACCCGGTTGAAGGCCTGGCCCTTGCCGGGTTTGACAAATTCGTTTTCGATGATGGCGCAGGGATCGCCGTCCAGCATGATCTTGAGACCACCCTTGAATTCGTTGGTGCTGTAGGATGCCATGGGTACTGTTCAGTCCTGAATGAGTGTAAAAACGCCAGCCATGATACCCCGAATACCGCATCCGGAACACAGCACGCACTGGCAGGCGCTGCTTGCCGGGGCGGTCCGTTCACCCGACGAGTTGCTGCGGCTGCTGGAAATTGACCCGGGACAACTGAAGGTCCGGCCGCTGGCCGGCGATTTCCCGTTGCGAGTGCCGCACGGCTTTGTGCGGCGTATGAACCGGGGGGATATCCACGACCCGCTGTTGCGTCAGGTACTGCCGGTGGTCGGGGAAACCCTGCAGGTGGCCGGCTACGTTCACGACCCGCTGGCCGAGCTGTCCGCGATGCCCAGCCCGGGCCTGCTGCACAAGTATCGTGGCCGGGCACTGCTGACCGTGACCGGCGCTTGCGCGATACACTGCCGCTACTGCTTCCGCCGGCACTACCCGTACGGTACGGCCAACCCGCTGGGCGGCGAGCTGGACCGCTCACTGGATTACCTGGCCCGGCACCCGGAGATCAGTGAAATCATCCTCAGCGGTGGCGACCCGCTCACCCTGAGCGACCAGCGCCTGGGTGAAATTACCGGGCGTCTCTCGGCATTGCCACAACTGCAAACCCTGCGTATCCACACCCGGCTGCCGATCGTGCTGCCGGAACGGATCGACGACGGACTGCTCGACCTGCTCGCACGGCAGCGCATGCAGGTGGTGATGGTCGTGCATTGCAACCATGCCAACGAGATCGATGCGTCCGTTCGTGACGCCCTGCAACGGCTTGGCGCGGCCGGGGTGACCCTGCTGAACCAGTCCGTGCTGCTGCACGGTGTCAATGACAGCGTCAGTCAGCTGATGGAGCTGAGCCGTGCGCTGTTCAAGGCGGGTGTCCTGCCCTACTACCTGCACCAGCTGGATCGCGTGCAGGGCGCTGCGCACTTCGCGGTAGACGATCCGGCAGCCGTGTCGCTGCTCGAGGGTGTGCGCAACGCGTTGCCCGGCTACCTGGTGCCCCGGCTGGTCAGGGAGCAGGCGGGCCAGGCGGCAAAGACACCGGTGTCCTGAACGACCGGCGGCCAGCGCGCGATCAAACGGGGCTCATTCAAAAGCGTGCAGGACCTGACCTCACACATCGAACGCTTTATTGAACGGTACAACCAACACGCTGTTCCATTCTCCTGGACCGCTACCGCCGAATCCATCTTCGGGAAACCCGGAAGACTTTCTGAACTTCTATGCGGGACAGCACACTAGTAGAGCGCGACGAACGGCTCCGGATACTCCACATGGCCGCCGCCGGACAGATTGCCCGGCTCGACCTCCAGCACGGTCAGCGCTTCCACCGGGGCCGGCAGATTGCAGGTGACCTGCAGGCCCCTGGCCGGGACAAAACCAAAACGCTTGTAGTATTCCGGGTGTCCCAGCACCACGATACTCCCGTACCCCTTCTCCTTCGCCAGACGTGTACCGGCCTGGATCAGCTCCGAACCGATTCCCCGATGGCTTTGCGAGGGCACCACGGACATGGGACCCAGCGCCAGCACATGCCTCTCCTGGCCGCCCTTGCGCACCGGCACCCGGGTCAGCAACGCATGTCCGACGATGCGTCCGCCCAGTTCCGCCACCAGCGAGAGTTCGCGGTTATAACTGTTGGATACCCGCAGGGCACTGACCAGCTGCGCCTCGGCTTCACCCCCGAACGCGCTGATATGAACGACGTCGATGGCACGGGCGTCTTCCGGGCTTTCGGGGCGTACTGTGATCGGTTGCATGCGGTTCCCCGTGATATTTCCGCGCGCGCCTCGACGGCGCTACGGAGCTGATATTAAACATCATTTTTTCAGTTACTTGCATGCTATCAGGAATCAGATAGACAGGAAATACCCGCACCGGACTATCACCTGCCGGCATGGCCGCGCGTCCGTCCATATATAGGGAGTATTCAAGAGAAACCGGGGTTTGCCGAAGAATCTGTGGTCGGGACCGGACTACTGGAAGCAGGCGTGCTGCCCTCGCTTCCCGGACGGTTTGCAATCACGGGTACGAGGTCAGTGGTGTCACACAGCGATTCGATGCGCCTGCTCATTGTCGAGGAAAGCGACGCCGATGCACAGGCGATCGCCAACGAGCTGAGACTTGCCGGCCACGATGTCCACCACAGTCATGCAGGGACGATCGACGCCGTAACCGCCATCCTGGATAGCAGCCCCCCGGACATCGTGATCTGCGGCAGCAGCCATACGCTCCCCTCCGCGGAGGCCGTGGTCCGCACGCTGGCATCCCGCGACCTCCCGGCACCGGTCATCTCGATTGCAGACAGCGCACCGGAAACCGCGGTTGCCACTGCCCGGAAGGCCGGCATCAGTGAACTGGTATCCTATGAACAGCCCGAACACCTGCGCATCGTGTTTGCCGGACATGCCGGAGTGATTGCACTGCAACGCCGCATTGCACGGCTGGAGGAAAGCCTCCGTGCCGGAGAGGCGCGCTGTCACGCCCTGATCAGCAAATCCAGCGACCCCACCGCCTATATCCACGACGGCATGCATGTCTATGCAAACGCGTCGTACCTGGAGCTGTTCGGCATTGCCTCCCCCGCCGCAATCGAAGGCACCACACTACTCGACATCGTCAGCGAAGTGGACCGGGACGGCTTCAGGGATTTCCTGAAGGCCTTCAGCGCAGGCACGGAATCCTGCGCCACGCTGGACATCCATTGCAGCAGGCCGGATGGCGGCACTTTCCGCTGCACACTGGAATGCGGACAGGCAACCATGGACGGCGAGCACTGTACCCAGATCATCATTCGCGATCATGCATCCCCGGAGACGGGACAGGACGGGCTTGCAGCAAGCCGGATCACCGGCCGGTGCCTGCAGGAACCTGACAGCCACCCGACCCCGGCGGGTGGGCAAGACACAGGCAGCGATGGCAGGACCGAGGTACCGGCTGTCATTCGTGACGCCGTCGAGCAGGACCGGATTTTTCTGGAATTCCAGCCGATCCTCAGCCTGAAAGGTGACACAGAGCAGCGTTACGAGGTAATCGCCGGATTCAGGGATGCGGCCGGTGACACGATTCAACCCGACCTGCTGCACGCACTTGCCGGGGATACACGCCTTGAGCGAATGATCGATCGCCGGGTCGTCGAACGGGCCTTCGAACAGCTGGCCGACCTGCAACCGGATGCACCGGTCGTGTTTTTCATCCGGCTGTCCGCGGCAAGCGTGACAGACCCGGAGCTGCCGGCCTGGATCGGCAGGATGCTGGAGCGGCATCGCCTGGAAAGTGGCCGCGTGGTATTCGAGATCCCGACAAACGACACAGCCATCGGCATGTCCGGCACCAGCGGGTTTGCCGATGCCATGCACGGCCTGCATTGCTCCGTGGCACTGGAACACTTCGGTGACGGCGACTCTGCACCGTTACACGAACACTTCCCGGCCGACATCCTGAAGATTGACGGCGCCCTGATCAGGGCGCTGACCACAGACAGCAACGCCCGGGAAACGGTCCGCTCGATCGTGGAGATGGCCGCAAAAAACCGTAAAACCAGCGTTGCCGAATCCGTGGAAGACTCGGCCAGTTTTGCATTGCTCTGGAAGTACGGGGTCGATTGCGTACAGGGTCAATTCATACAGGAACCCGGCCAGACACTGAATTACGCCTTCGCCAGCGAGATTGCATAAATGTGGTGCTACAGACCAACCGGAACGGACCGACACTGTGATGACAGCGCAGCAGCGCGGATCCTGTCAGGACAGGACCAGCGAGACGAGGCCATCGGCCAGCTTGGGTTCGAACCAGGTGGATTTGGGCGGCATCACCTTGCCGGCATCGGCCACTGCCATCAGGTCTTCCATGCGTGTCGGATGCAGCGAGAAGGCGATCGCCATTTCGCCGCTGTCCACGCGCCGTTCCAGTTCGGCAACGCCGCGGATACCACCGACAAAGCCGATCCGGGTGTCACGCCGCGGATCGGTGATCCCCAGCAGGGGCTCCAGCAACCGGTCCGCCAGCAGGCTGACATCGAGTCTGCCCACCGGGTCATCCGGTATCAGCCCGGGATGAATCTGCAACCGGTACCACTGGCCGGCCAGGTACATGCCGAACCGGCCGGGGCTGTCCGGGTGGACAGGACCATCACTGACCGCCACGCTGAAGTTTTCCGTCACCCTGGCCAGCAGGGACTCCGGGGACAATCCGGCAAGATCGGTCACCACCCGGTTATAGTCGAGAATCTGCATCTGTTCCTGCGGAAAGATTACCGTCAGGAAATATGCGGCGGCATCATCACCGGGACGGGCTGCCGCTACCCGGGCCGCAGCGGCGGAGCGATGGTGGCCATCGGCAATGTACAGCGCGGGCAGCACGTCATAGGCGGCGGTAATCCTCCCGATCCGCTCTGCATCACGCACGACCCAGAGACGGTGCCCGATACCGTCATCCGCAACGAGATCCACTTCCGGCGCGGCGCCGGTGACCTCGTCCAGCAGTGCGGTGACTGCAGGACTCGGGGGACTGGCAAGCAGCACCGGACCGGTCTGTACATTCAGCGCCTCGATCTGCCGCACCCGGTCATCTTCCTTGTCGGGCCGGGTGAATTCGTGTTTGCGGATGCGATTGCTGTTGTACTCCGCAACGCTTGCCGCCGCCACCACACCGGTCTGGACATGACCGCCCATGCGCAACCGGTATACGTAATAGCACGGCGCGGGATCACGCTGCAGCACGCCCTCCCCGACCATGCGTGCAAGGTTGTCCGCCGCAGTACGGTAGACCACCGCCGCGTACGGATCGGTGTCCCCGGGAAGATCGATTTCCGCCCGGGAAACATGCAGGAAGCTCCACGGCTTGCCGCGGGCACGCAACCGGGCCTCGTCGCAGCTGAGCACATCGTAGGGCGGCGCGACCACATCGGCGGCGCGTGCGCTGACCGGCCTCAGGCCGGCAAAGGGTCGGATCAGGGTCATGCGGTACCTGCAGCGGAATCAGCCAGCTCCGGATTGTACACAGACAGCGACGACGCCGCGAACGCGACCGGCGCCAGGCGGGCGGCATGAACCCGAATCCCGAACAGCATCCCGGCACAGCGCAGGACGTGATCGAGCCGTCACGCTCCATGGTTGTCTACCGCCGCCGGAGCAGACTGCACCGGCTGGCTGCGGAGGTGAAATGGCGCTGGAACCATGCCGTGGTCGATCGGCTGCACCGCACACCGCTCGCCTACAAACTGTCCTTCATCATCACGATACTGGTGGTCAGCTGCATGCTGGTGCTGGGCAGCCTGCTGATCCAGCAACAGTCCCGGCAACTGCAACTGCAGATCAACGAGCAGGGCCGCACACTGGCGCGGCTGATGTCCAAGGCCGTGCGAGAACCGCTGCTGGCCGATGACAAACTCGCGCTCGATGCTATTGCCAGCAGTTTTGCCAACAGCAACAGCGTGCTGGGCAGCTCCATCATTTCGCTGGATGGCGACGTGATCACCAGCGCCGGCCCGCTGTTCGAGGAAAAGAACCCGCTGACACGCCATATCCTGGACGACATCGTCAGCGGCAACGACGACACCCTGCGCTGGACCTGGTACCAGCTGAACGGCAACCGCCCGTGGCAGGTCATCTCGTTCGTGCAACCGGTCACCTTCCAGGGCATCACCACCGGCTACACCCTCATCACCTTCAGCCAGGTCGAGATGACCGCACTCGCGCACGACGCCATGCGCGCCATCGTCGGCGTAACCTTCCTTGTCATCCTGCTGGGTATCGGCGTCGCCTTTGCCGTGGGACGGCGCATCACCCAGCCCATCGACCGGCTGGTGCATGCCAGCCACGTCATCGGCAACGGCGATTACTCGTTCCGATTTCATGACAACCGCAAGGACGAGCTGGGGCTGCTCATGGATGCGTTCAACGAGATGGCGGAGGGCATGCTGGAAAGATCCCAGGTAAAGAACGCCCTCTCGCGCTATGTATCGCCCAGCGTGGCGCGCCAGATCCTGTCCAACCTCGACGACGTCGGTCTTGGCGGCAAGCGCGTGGACGGCAGCGTCATCTTCGCCGACATCAAGGGCTTTACCCGCATCTCCGAAAGTATCCGTCCGGAAGAACTCGTCAACATGCTGAACCGGTATTTCACGCTGGTAACCAGCGCCTGTGAGATCAACCATGGCATGGTCGACAAGTACATGGGTGACGGCGTCATGCTGGTATTCGGCGCCCCCGAACCCGACGAGGAGCACGCCTTCCACGCCATCACCTGTGCGCTGCTCATTCACCGCCTGATCGAGGAGGAGAACCGGAGGCGCGAGTCCCTCAACCAGTTCCCCGTGCTGTTCAGGATCGGCATCAATACCGGCAGCATGCTGGCCGGTAACATGGGTTCGAGCAGCAGGATGGAATACACGGTGGTCGGGGATACGGTCAATCTCGCCTCGCGGCTGTGCGGCATTGCCAACGCCGGCGAAATCGTGATCTCGCGCGAGATGTACCAGCGCAACGAAGTACGCGCACGCGTGCTGGCCGGTGAATACCAGGCGATCCGCCTGCGCGGTATCAGCCAGCCTGTGCATACCTACCGGGTCGAGCAACTGACCGCCGGCCACCAGGAAATACTGGAACGACAGTTTGATGAAATCATGTACAGTGAAATATCCGAGGCCGGCCATGGCTGAGCGGAAACATCCGTCCCTGCCGGCGCTGATACTGCTGCTGGTGGTCACCGGCTGCGCCCAGGTGAACACGATCCGGCTGGCACAGGATCGGCCGGCGGACCTGGACACCCTGCTGGAACACAGGGAATTCGAACGGGCACGGCTGCTGACCGGAAGGTATCCTTCCATCGATACCGCCGAGGTACAGTCGAAAATCTCCACGCTGGAAACGGAGTACGAGGGCAACGTGTACTCACAGGCCCGCAAGCTGGAGGCAGACCATGACCTGCTGGGCGCCGTGCAGCTGTTGACCGACTCCCTGCAGCAGTTGCCGCACAGCAAATTGCTGCGCACCTTGCGTACGGATCTCGAGCAACAGCGCGTACACGAGCTCAGGGTCAACGAGCGCAACATGCTGCTGGCCCGTGCGGGGTTCCTGCTGGAGCAGCGCAAGCTGTACCGGCAACAGGTCAAGCTTGAGCCACTGCCCCCCCCGGAACAGCAAAAGTACGAGCGGCAACAGGCGCAATCGGCGGACATCGCCGGCAGCCTGGTGGAGCACGCCGGGTATGCCCGGCAGACCGGGGATCTCGATGCCGCAAGCAGCTGCCTGGAACTGTCTCTGCAGCTTGACCCCTCCGGCCGCGCCGAGAAAATGCTGAGCGAAATGCAGGAAAAGGAACAGGAAAAACAGCGTTCCGCGCAACAGGCGGCCAGCACCAAACAGGCCCGGATCGCCCGCGACAGGTCCCGGGATGATAAAACGGAGACCCGCCAGCTGCTGGAGGCCACCCAGCAGGCACTGGAACAGAACCGGTTACAGGCCGCACAGGCGGCACTGGCCAGGGTTCCCCCTTCCACCAGCAAGGACAGCGCCGTCATGGCGGCACAGGTCAGCCTGGATCAGGTGGTCAACTCGCGGGTCAAGAATCTGGTGACCGCGGGCGATGCCCAGTATCGTGCCGAGAAGATCGCCCCGGCCCTGAAGATCTGGTCCGAGGCACTGTCACTCGACCCGGACAACCCGGAGATCCTGAAGCGCATCGACCGGGCCAACAAGGTGCTGGCCAACCTGAAAGCGCTGAAACGCCAGCAGCAGAAATAACCGGCGCCGCGCCGCTGCCGCGCGGTCAGTTCCGGACGACCTCGAGCCGGTCGACCTTCCGGTAGCCTCGCGGCAGTTTCAGCCCGCGCCGGCCGCGCTCTCCGGCAAACTCATCCACCTCGGCCGCCGTCATGGTCTTGTATTTCCGGCCGGCATGGACGGTGAGCTTTTCCCCGTCCTGGATACATTCCATGGCCGCCACGTACTCGTCGCGGCTTTTCAGCCGCGCGGCAGGAATATTGATGATCCTGTTGCCCTTGCCGCGTGGCAGCTGCGGCACCTCGGACAGCGGAATGACCAGCATGTAGCCTTCCGTGCTGGCCGCCACGATCCAGTCGTCCTCCAGGCTGCGCACGGTGACCGGCGGCAGCACACCGGCGCCCTTCGGCACCGACAGCACCGACTTGCCGGCCTTGTTGCGCGTGATCATGTCTTCCTGCCTCACCACGAAGCCGTAGCCGGCATCGCTGGCCAGCAGGTACAGCTGGCCCGGGTCGCCCAGCATCACGCCACAGAACCGGGCGCCGTCCGCCGGCTTGAGACGCCCGCTCAATGGCTCGCCCTGCCCACGCGCACCCGGCAGTGTGTGCACCGGCAAGGCATAGGTCCTGCCGGACGAATCGATGAATATCGCGGTCTGGTTACTGCGCCCGCGTACCGCCATCAGGCAGCCGTCACCGGACTTGTAGTTCATCTCGTCCGCATTGATGTCATGGCCCTTGGCCACGCGCACCCAGCCGTTCTTCGACAACACCACGGTCACCGCCTCGCTCGGGATCAGCACGGTCTCGTCCAGCACCGCGGCCGGCGCACGCTGCACCAGTCGTGAGCGCCGTTCATCACCGTAGGTTTCCATGTCGGCACGCAGCTCTTTCCTGATCAGCGTCTTCAGGCGCGCGGCCGAGCCGAGAATGGCCTCCAGTTCGGCACGCTCTATTGCCAGTTCATCCTGCTCGCTGCGGATCTTCATTTCCTCGAGCCGCGCAAGCTGGCGCAGCCGGGTGTCGAGGATGTAGTTGACCTGCTCCTCGGTCAGGCCGAAGCGTTGCATCAGGACCGCCTTCGGCTGGTCCTCGGTACGGATGATGTGGATCACCTCGTCGAGGTTGAGGAACGCAACCAGCAGTCCCTCCAGCAGGTGCAGCCGTGCGTTGACCTTGTCGAGGCGGTGCTGCAGGCGGCGCGTGACGGTGGCCTTCCTGTATTCGAGCCATTCCTCAAGTATATCTCGCAAGCTCTTGATTTTAGGCTTTCCGTCCAGCCCGATCAGGTTCAGGTTAATGCGCGTGGTGCGTTCCAGTCCGGTGCAGGTGAACAGGTGCGACATCAGTACCCCGGCATCCACGCGGTTCGAGCGCGGCACGATCACCAGCCGTGTCGGATTCTCGTGATCGGACTCGTCACGCAGGTCCTCGATCATGGGCAGCTTTTTTGCGTTCATCAGGGCCGCGATCTGTTCCAGCACCTTGCTGCCGGAGGTCTGGTACGGCAATGCCGTCACCACGATCTCGCCGTTCTCGACCTCGTAGCAGGCGCGCATGCGCACGCTGCCGTAACCGGTCCGGTAGGCCTCGCGCAGCTCCGCGCGCGGCGTGATGATCTCGGCGCCGGTCGGGAAGTCCGGGCCCTGGATGATGTCGCACAGTTCCTCGAGCGTGCTTTTCGGCCTGTCGAGCAGCAGGATCGCCGCCTCGGTCACCTCGCGCAGGTTGTGCGGCGGGATGTCGGTGGCCATGCCCACCGCGATGCCGGCGGCACCGTTCAGCAGTACGTTGGGCAGGCGTGCCGGCAGCAGTACCGGCTCGTCCAGCGTGCCGTCGAAATTCGGCATCCAGTCGACCGTGCCCTGTCCCAGTTCCGCCAGCAGCGCCTCGGCATACGGCGCCAGCCGCGCCTCGGTATAGCGCATGGCGGCAAACGATTTCGGATCGTCGGGCGAGCCCCAGTTGCCCTGCCCGTCGATCAGCGGGTAACGCGTGGTGAAGTCCTGTGCCAGGTGCACCATGGCCTCATAGCAGGCGGAGTCGCCGTGCGGGTGGAACTTGCCGAGTACGTCACCGACGGTGCGTGCCGACTTCTTGTGCTTTGCACTGGCCGCCAGCCCCAGTTCGGACATGGCATATACGATGCGTCGCTGGACCGGCTTGAGACCGTCGCCGATGTGCGGCAATGCGCGGTCGAGAATGACGTACATGGAATAGTCCAGGTAGGCCTTCTCGGTGAATGTCTTGAGCGGCAGCTGTTCGATGCCTTCGTAGTCGAGTTCGAGTGTATCCATAATTCGAGACCTGCTGTTTGATCCTGACCATGCAACGGCCACGGTGCAAAGCCAATCGGGGACAGACCACGTTTTTTCAGGGTGAAAAAACGTGGTCTGTCACTGCTGCCCCGCAAACTCCCTCCCGGCAACTGCTCCCGGCGTTGCGCTCGGCCCGGGCGTCCTGCTGCGCCTTACCGGGTCCATCCCTGGACCCGTACCGCCGACATCCATGCCGGTGTCCCTCCGGGAATAGGAATGCATGGCTTAAGGAACCTCTGATTAATTCACCAATCCCCGTCATTGCGAGCGAAGCGAAGCA